>JAKLJM010000119.1 GCA_023151145.1 Bacteriovoracaceae bacterium
TCGCAGTATTTCAGAAGATTCCCTCTTTTTTTTAATGAGATTGGCGAGCTTCTTAAGAAAGGAAAAAAAGTTTATTATGTGGAAGGAAATCACGACTTTCATTTAAAAAAACTATTCGAACTTTTCTTCCAAGTCTTTCCAGATATCCCTAAACATCATTTCCAGTTACAGTCAGAATTTATTCTTCAGAGTGCTGGCAAATCAATTCACTTATCTCATGGGGATGATATTGAGATAGAAAACTTCAGCTACCGAGTGTTTAAAGGAATTGTCACCTCACCACCTGTGAAATTTTATGCCAATTATTTAATGCCCTATTTTCTTATTAAAAATATAGGAGAAACAGCTTCTCGCTTATCTCGTAAAAGAAATAATGCCCGTTATAACAAAGCCAGTGATTTAGTCGCGGTTGAGGATAAGTTTAGAAGATCCGTAGAAGTTTTCTATAAGAAAAAACCATTTGATGTTTATGTCTGCGGCCATAGCCATGTCAAAGACTATTACGTTTCCAAACATGGCTTTGAGTATATTAATAATGGTTATGCTCAATTTACTAAAACATTTATAGTGATAGAAAACGGCAAATTAACTTTCGAAAATATTTATTAAATTGGATTCATCGCCTTAATAGCTTCTTTTTTCTTATTTCCAAAAATCTCTTCTACTTGAGAAATCGTTCTGTTGGAATCATCTTTCGTAATCGTGGCTTTTGATACCCATATAAGTTTCTCTGCGTAGTTGGCGATTTGAGGTAAGTGAGTAATCGAGATAACCTGTGAGCTTTCAGAAACTTTTTGCAACGATCTACCAATGGAAAGAGCAGTTTCACCACCAATACCAGTGTCAATTTCATCAAATAAAAAGACCGAAATAGTATCATTAGAGGACAAAATTTGTCTGAGCGATAAAAGAATACGCGAGAGCTCTCCGCCAGATGCGATTTCTTTTACTTTATAAAATCCCTCACCTGGATTTGTCTCTGCGGTGAATTCTATTTTAGTGGCCCCTTTGCTATTGAGCTCTACGCTTGAAGATAAGTTGATCGCTATCGAAGCTCCATTCATTTTTAACTCTCTCACTTTTGTGGTGAGTTCTTTTGATAGAGTTGCAGCAGCTTTTGTTCTAGAAGTATGAAGTTTTTTCGCCATATTTAATGCTTCTGCATAAATTGACTCAATTTCTTTTTTTAGTTTTGTGATTGTTTCATCAAAATTAGTAAGTTCGTGAACTTCTTTTTTAAAGGACTCATAAGTTTCAAGCATAGATTCAGTGGTGCCACCGAATTTACGTTTTAGTCTTTGATAAGTATCAACACGATCAATAATGTCATCAATATTTAGTTCTTCATCCGGAGCCTGAGTGTTTTTACTGATTTCAAAGCCAGCGTCTTCAATTAAGACTTGAGCATCTTTTAATTTTGCCACAGTATCAGCGCTAAAATAGTCCGGATTACGATCCATCTTTTGTAAGCAGGTTTTTAAGAGGGATAAAACATTAGTTTCATCTTCTGATAAAATTTGGGCAATGGCCTGGTAGGTGCCTGCGCGTTTTTCAAAGTTAAGTAAAAAATCTTTTTGTTTTAAAAGTTTTTCTTCGTCATCTATGCTTGGATTTAATTCGTCTAATTCTTTGATTTGGAAACGAATATAATCTTCCCTTTGCTCTTTTTGATGTTTTTCAGAAACAAGGGCTTCAAGACGCTTTTGTTTTTCACTAAAAGATTGATACTTGTTTTGGTATTGAATCAGGTCATTGGTAAGTTGTGCATAAGAATCTAACAGAATTAATTGGTAGTCTTCACTCAAAAGTTTTTGGTTTTCAAATTGTCCCACTAGATCAATGAACCTTTTGGCAAAAGTTTGCAGGACAGAGGCAGAACAAGATTGAAAGTTTAAATATGTTTTAGCGGTCTCAGTTTGATAAATAATTTTTTTAACGACAATTTCATTATCTTCAAATGGATGACCTATTTCATTAAAATAGTTTTTAATGCTTTGGTCTTGAGTTTCAAAAACTGCTTCAATGGTAGAAAAATCTGAGTTTTTACGAATGAGTTTTTTATCAGCACGTGCACCGAAAACGATTTGTAGAGCATCTAGGATTAAGCTTTTTCCTGAACCCGTTTCTCCCACAATGGCATTAAACTTGGAATCAAAGCTGATGGTCTGATTCTCAAAAGTGGCAAAGTTTTGCAACGTTAATGTTTTTAAATATAAACCAGGGCTAGTTGTTTTCATAAAACCTCAGTTATTTTATTTCACGTGCACCGTGAGTAAATTTATCTTTTAATGTTCTAAAAAATGTACGGCTTGGATTTTTCACCAGTCGAATCACTTTATTTTTCGCACGACTCACTTTTAAGTGCTCAGCCGATGTCATGGTAAGTGCTTGCTGGCCATCTAAAGTTACACGAATAGATTCACCAGACTTTGCCGCCTTTATCATCATTTCTGATGTGTCAGGAAGTACTAAAGGTCGATGAGTAAGCGAGTGAGCACAGATGGGAGTCATAACGAGAGCGTTAACCATTGGATGAATAATTGGTCCACCAGCTGCAAGTGAATAGGCAGTTGATCCGATGGGACTAGAGATGATGAGACCATCTCCTGAGAGGTTATAAATATGTTCATCGTTGGCTTCAATCGTTAAGGTCAACATGCGAGAAATATGATTGTTGGTAACGACTACGTCATTTAAAAAATAACCTTTAAAGTTAGATTTTCCTTTATTGAAAACTTCTACTTGTTGAAGGTTTAACGATGTTGTTTCAAAGTTCCCCTTCATTGTTGCTTCTAGTTCATCAAAAAATTCAGACTTTGAAAATTCAGTAATAAATCCGAGCGTCCCCATATTCACACCAAAAATGGGTGGTGAGGTTTTTTTAATATTTCGACAAACACCAATCAGCGTCCCATCACCACCTAATGTGATAATAAGATCAGTCTCTGTGTGTAATTCGTCTTGAGTGATGAAAAGAACATCTTTATTATTGTTTTTTAAAATATCCGTCAGGCGATCAATTTCATGATCAAGAAATAAGACCGTCTTTTTTCTTCTAAGAAGCCAATTTACTAAGTTTGGCAGAATGATTTGAAATTCACTCACGGCTTTAGGTTTAAGTACGATTGCGATATTTTTTAATTGTGCCAAAAAAACCTCTTAAAAATTCATAAATGTTTCAAGCGCTTGTTCAATGTCAGTAAATGGTTTACTGAGTACAGTGCAGCCGTAGTTCTGAGCTTTATCTAATACCTGAGGAGAACTGTATGCTGTAATAATAATAAATATTTTTGATATTTCACTCAAAGAATACTTTTTTTTTGCATCTTCGATGACATCAAATCCAGAAATATCTTGAAGCATCAAGTCACAAATGATTCGATCAAAGGAAGTACTTAATATAAGGTCGAGAGCAGCCTTGCCATTACTAGCAATAGTGACTTCGGCCCCACGTTTTTCCAGAAGTTTTTTTAAGGAGCGTTGAATTAAAGGCTCATCTTCAATTAGGAGAATGCGTTTTGTGTTCATGTTTAGTCCAAGGAAGCATTAGAGTGAAAGTAACTCCAGGGCCATGATCATTGTTTTTAAAATTGATCTGGGTATTCATTTTATTGGCGAGTGACTGACAAATAGAAAGACCCAAGCCTGTACCGGTGCTTTTTGTCGTGAAAAAAGGCGTAAAGATTTTTTCTAATGATTCACCTTTAATACCTGGGCCCGTATCTGAAATTGCGAGCAAGACATGTGTGTCGTCAGATTTTTCAATCGTAATGGTAATCTGATCATTGCGATAATCTTCGCGGGAAAGTTTTATCGCTTGAGCAGAGTTAATAATCAGATTAAAAATAATTTGTGTTAAATAACTAGCATTAATGTCCACGTAAACATCATCGCCAATTTGATTGTTGGTAATTTTTCTAATTTGTTTGGATTCACTTTTTGTAAGTGTAATAGCTTCTTCAATCAGCTTCGCTAAGTTCACTGAACGAATGTTGTCGTTGTCATGATAAAGAGAAGAAAAAGTCGTAATAATCCCCTGTGATCTTTCGGCACTTTTACAAACGTCTTCTAGCAAGGAGGCAGTGTCTTCATCGGGGGCGTCGAGCTTTAGAAGATCACTGGCAAGTTTAATCCCAAAAAGAGGATTAGATAGTTCGTGTTGTAGAGTGTTTAAAAGCTCGCCTAAAAGCGCCACTCTTTGAAAGTGGTGAACTTCAGAAGCAGTACCAAATTTGCTTGGAATATAAATGTGCACGGTAAAAGGGGCAAGTTCAGAGTAAGAATATTTCTGACACTCATCTTTGTTGAATTGGTCAAAAAATTGATTCTTAAAAACAATTTTGTCGTTGTTGGTAATTTCTAATCCAAATGGAAAATAATGAAACAAATGTTTTGAAATTTTATAATGTTCTTTCTGTGAAATATCTTCGCAGAGAAGCTGTATATAAGGAGAGAGAAAATCAATTATGACTCCGAATTCTTCAATATCTTCTTTGGTGTTTGGTATAAAAGAATTCATTGATAAGAAAAATAAAACATTGAAATTTTTAAATTCAATTTCTTTCGCCATAAAATGCCCAACACTTTCTAAATGAGGGGATTCGAGTGACGTTTGATTGAAAATTTTAGTTTTAGATTTTTTAACGGAGTTAAAAATTTGATTAAATGACTTAAGGTCGAACAAAACATTTCCATGTAATTGTTTTGCCAGATGAGAAAAACTTAAAAAATAAGGGTTTCCCTTTTTGTGAATTAAAATTTGACAAGAATCATAGCGAGAGAAATCTTCAAGGTTTAAAATATAGTCGGTAAATTCCGTAAAGTTTGAAACTTTAAAAAGATCTTCTTTTTGTTTTTCAATGAAAATCCAAGGTGTCTTTTCACGTATAGTGTCTTTTATAGATTTGCTTTTTTTAAAAACACTTTCAATAGAATGATTAGGAAGGGATCTGTGCTGAAATTTATCTAGGGCGTGTCTATTTTTTTTAGAAAATGAAGAGTGGTGTTCGCCACTCTTCGTTGAAAAGTTATCAATTACTTTAGCTTTTTGAGTTCTGGGATTACTTTGATTTTCCACTGAGTAAGATTATCGATCAATTCATACTCCAGCAAGTCACAAAGCATGATGACGTCGCCTTTTTCTTTGGCCGGCAATAATGCCTTCATAACTGAAAGCAAGTGAATTTCAAGGTTTTGAACTGAGTCGTCCTTAAAGAGTTTATCTTTAAAATGGAATCTTAAAGAGCTATAAATTTTAGTCATTAATTGAACATAGAGATCTAAAAGTTCAATGACTTCGATAAATGTTTGATTGGCCTTATTTGAATCCCCGGCCTGATATTCGTCAATTAAACGATAGATAAGCGTGTTGATATGATCAATATATGCGGTACACGAGTTCAAAGAGTCAAAAGCAAGATCAATGGAGTTCGTTGTGACTGTTTCGTTTTTCATTTGGTTTTCCTATATTACGGACTTGTAATTTTTGATTGAGTTGATTTATGTTCCACAATTGTTTTTTCTACCAGTTCGTAAAGGATCTTCATGGCCGAATGAGTTTCTTCGTAAACGTAGTAACTACTTTCTGTAAGTTGCACAACGTTTTCACCATATAAGTTCGCCTTTCTTAATGCCAAATAATCAATGATGGGAGAAAGCAAAGGATGGGTCTTTTTCACTAGCGATTGCAGATGATCAACTTCATCAATTTTCTTAGAGAATTCTTTAATTTTAACAACACTTGGAGTAGCTGACGAAATATCTTCTAAGATATAGCGCGAGTATTTCATCCCAAACTCACATAATTCATAGAGATGCTGAACACCCAACAAGGTGTTGTAAAGATCTTGGTGTGAGGAATTGGTTAGTTTTGGAAATGGGATATTTTCTTCAAATTGTGAAAACAAAAATGAGAAACAAACACGATTTAAGTTGCGAAAGATTTCTTTTGAATCAGTTGAGCCATCAATTAAGTCAGTCAGCACCTGTTGGCCAAAACCATTAAAAGAAGAGGCATACAAGTGAACGCTTCCAAGGTGAAAGCTAGAGTTTTCATCTTTAAATGTTTGGTGAGTAATTTTGCCATTTTTAATAAGTTGATTAATGGCCACACTAACGGTTTGATGAGGAACATCCATGTGACATTGAGTGAAGTCACATTTTTCATTGGGAAAACAAGGAAAACATTTTGTTTTTGGAGCTAAGTTGTAAGCATTTTCGTGGTAAGGTGTCGTTTCAGTTGGCCTTACTGATCCTAGCGAAATTGTAAGCGTAGGAATTTCGACCAATGAAGCCAGGTGACCAACCATCGAGTCGTGTCCGACAAATAATTGTGACTGATTTAATGTTTCGTATACGTCTTCTAAATTAGTTTTTCCGACTTTGTTAACTAACCGATCAGAAACTGTTTTTAAAAGAGGGTTTTCTGTGATGAGCTGCGAACGTAAACTTTCTTGTTTACTTCCAACCAGCACAACCGTGTAGTCTTTATGATCACGGAGTGTTTTATAGATAATTTCTACCCATTTTTCAGCGCGCCACATTTTTCTTTCTTGTGATGCAAAAGGATGAACAACGATTTGTTTTTGTCTAAGTTTCTTCACATTATTTTGTGAATCAATTTGTGGTTTATGGCTTTGAACACCAATAATATTTTTAAACAAATCAACTAAGCTATATGGATTGTGTGCACCCGTTAATACATGTGAGTACAAATAAGTAGACCACTTGTCATTAATTCTCATGGAATTGCTTAAGTCCATGTGAGGGCCGATTTTAAAATCAGACTTAATAACCGAAGCAAGATAATTACTAGTTTTTGAATATGAAAGATTGATGAGTGCTGAAATTGATTCTTTGGCATTAATTTGGGCCA
>JAKLJM010000120.1 GCA_023151145.1 Bacteriovoracaceae bacterium
GCCAACTAAAGCTATAAACATGTCACCATTTTGAATTGAACGTGAGTCGGTTGAGACCTTAAAACCAGTCTTGATCTCAGCTCCAAACAAACTATGCTTAACATTAATTCCTTTTAATGTTTCTGAGCTAATCATGTGTGGCCTCTTATTTTTTATATTTTTTAACTAAATCAAAATCTGAAAAAGGATGTTTTACGCCTTCAATATCTTGATACTCTTCATGGCCTTTACCTGCGATAAGAATAATTTCATTCTTTGAAACTTCTTCTACTGCTTTTTTAATGGCCTGCTCGCGATCAACGATAACGAAGTGGTCTTTTGTCACACCCGGTAGGATGTCTTTAATGATTCTTTCTGGTTTTTCGTGTCTAGGATTATCTGAAGTCACGATAACTTTATGAGAAAAAGCACAAACGGCTTCACCCATTTTCGGTCTTTTTGTTCTATCTCTATCTCCACCACAACCAAAAACAGTCGTAATAGAGTGACTTGGAAATGCAGATTTAATCGCTTCACCAATATTTGTTAGTGCATCGGGTGTATGGGCATAATCAACAATGGCAAAAGCATCTTGATTGATCTCAACGATTGAAAATCTACCTTTTGGGGTTTGAATTTTTTCTAAATCAACCTTGGCGTTATTTCCCCAAACAACTTCATTTAATTCAAGTGCCAGTTCTAAATTGCTCTGATTGTAATCGGGCCGATAAAATAAAGGTGTTTCTGAAAAACCTCGATCTTTAAGAGGTTTGGAAACTTTAAGTTTTATTTGTGGGAATTTTTCCGTCAGGGTTTTAATGAGTGCTGTTTCTAAATGAGGCACAATTAATTCGTTGGTTTTTTTGGCAAACTTTGTGGCGATTAAAGTTTTTGCCACAAAATATTCATCCATCGTTTTATGATAATCTAAATGATCTTGTGAAAAACTAGTCCAAGCCACTGCATCTAACAACAAATCATATAAACGATTTTGTATTAAAGCATGAGAAGAAATCTCCATAAAACATGCATCGTATTTATCTTGATACTGATGAAGAATCTTTCTAATTTCCACATACGAAGGAGTGGTTGCGTCTAAATCTTGAACGATTTCACCGTTGGCATCAAAAATACCAATTGTTCCAACTGAAATCGCGGGATGACCTAGGGCCGTAGATATTTGCATGGCCAAATTTGAAGTGGTGGTTTTCCCGTTGGTTCCAGTTATTCCTACAAACTTCATCTTTCCGTGAAAAGGAAATAATTTATCTAATAATATTTTTTGAACTTCTAAAAACTTCTCAAAGGGGACATAGATAATATTTTCGATATTAAAATCTTCTGCGCCACTAGAAAGAATAATTAATCCCGGATTCGCTTTTGTTAAACGTTGATAAAAAGCTTCTCGATCTCTGTCCGTTGGCCCTAGACGATAGAAGACCACCTCGTCTGCTTTTGCGATTTGCATATTAGTTGTTATCGACTTCATCTCTTGCTCAAGATGATTGATCTTAGTTAGAGAAGTCGAAAACGGCTTAATTAATTCAACAAGTTCTTTTTTATTCATAATTCGGTGGAGAATAATCCAATTTAATAACTAAATCATCTGTTTTTTCTGTACCAGGAGCTGGCTCTTGGTTTCTCACAACGCCCATCCCTTTATGAGTGAGCTGGAGATTGAGTTTCGTTCCTAGTTTTATTGTTGATATTTTATCTAATCCAATAAAATTTGGGACAGTATTTTCACTAATGATTCTGGTCGCAGCGTCTTTAACTTGCACCTGATCAAAAGTAACTTTTTCCATTTCGTCTTGTTTAATTTCTTTATCTGCAAGCTTTGTAACGTCTTTATTTTTATAAAGTAAGTATTCTGTGATGTTTTTAAACACCGGTGCTGCTACTGCGTTTCCGTAATAGCCACCAGTTTTAGGGTTATCCACATAAACAAATACTACAAATCGTTTTTCAACATTTACAGGATAGCCTACAAAGCCCGAGACATATCCTTTATAACCACCATTTTTATCCACTCTTTGAGCGGTCGCAGTTTTACCCGCAATTTTAAAATAAGGAATTTTGGCATTTGATCCTGTTCCGTTTTCTACAGCATTAACCAACATCTCAGTTAAATCATTTGATGTTTGTTCAGAGAAAACTCTTCTTGCCTTGCGATTGTTGGTATCAACTTTTTCATCATAATATTTAATCAACGTCGGTTGAATATAATGTCCACCGTTTGCAATACTGGCCATCGCCGCTAACATTTGTACACCAGTAACCGCCACACCTTGACCAAAACTAATATTCGACAGAGAGAGCGGAGTGACGTTTTGAGCTTCTGTGAAAATTCCTCGCGATTCACCAGGTACTTCGATTCCCGTTTTTTCACCTATATTGAGTGATTTTAATGTTTCTTTGAATCTTGGAAATTTTAAATCAAAAGCAATTTTTGTTGTTCCAACGTTTGAAGAGTAGCGCATAATATCTGTCACGCTTAACCATTCAAATTTTTCATGAGATTCAGCTTCCGAAACCCAGTGTCCATCAATTTTAATTTTTCCTTGCTCACAAAAATATGTCGAACTTTTTGTCGCCACTTTGTGCTCCAAGGCCGAAGCAATCGTAAAAATTTTAAAACTTGAACCAGGTTCAAATGGATCAATAGCAAAAGCTAATTTTCGTGATTCTGGATTTGATCCCTTTACGCTGTTGGGATCAAAAGTAGGGTAGTTGGCCATGGCAAGAATTTCACCAGTGGTTGCATCCATAACACCAACGCCACCTTTATCGGCATTGTGTTTTGTAACTGCTTCTTTTAAATATTTTTCCGCAATCGATTGGATTTCATTATCTATGGTTAAGAAAATATCTTTTGCTTGTGCAGTAACATCATGATGGCTTTCAAACTTGATCGGACGTCCCTTGTTATCGATCACATATTTCAGTGTCGTCGGTTGACCTTTAAGTTGTTCGTCATACATGTACTCAAGACCCGCTAAGCCTTTATTATCAAGACCGACAAATCCTACGATTTGTGATGCTAGTTCATGGTTGGGGTAAATTCTTTCCGGAACGCCTTCTATGAAAACACCTTTTAACTTCTTAACACTTTCCACTTGTTCTTTTGAAAGACGAAGTTTTCTTGCTAACCAAGTAAATTTCTTTCGCTTTTTAACTGTCGAAGTTATTTTTTGATAAGTAAGCTCTGGAACAATCTTTGCTAGTTGTCTAAAAACCTGTTTATCACCTTCGGTGTATCTTGGAATTGTAAAAATAGAATAAGTTTGAATATTTAAAGCAAGTGGGTTTCCATCACGATCATAAATATTGCCTCGCTTCGGATACACGGTTGCGGTTCTTAGAAACTGTGAATTTGATCTAGCGATTAATTCGTTGGCATCAATCAATTGAACTTTAAATGCTTTTCCTACGACTACTAAAAAGAAGAAGCAAAAACAGGTAAAGACAAAAATAATTCTATTTTTTATTACTTTGTTATCCATATTTATTGAATGACGATTATTTGGTTTTGTTTCGGTTGAGATAAACTATGTTTATCTGCCAGTGTTCTTAACTTATCAGCTGATAACAACCGTGCTTTTTTGGCTTTAAGCTCTTTGTTGTCCAAGACAACTTTTTCAATTTCTTTATTTGTTCCTGATATTTTGTAATCCATTTCCACGTTCTTCATTCTGAAGACAACAAAGAAAACGGCCAAAGATGTAAATGCTAAGAAGATGGGAAAACCTTGAGTCGATAAAATAGCTGACTTAATTTTTTGAATAATCTCGTTCTTTTTAGAACCAGTTGCTCTTCTCGTCGTTGCCATTTGCCCTCCTTAGCTTATTGGCACCTAAATTATTCATCATCCGATGAATCGTCGAAAGTGTTTGTTTGCCCACTGAGATGTTTATATTTATTTTTCTCTCTTGGGGCCTTAACTCTTTCTATAACTCTTAGTTTAGCACTTCTTGAGCGAGAATTCTCTAAAATTTCTTGTTCTGATGGTAAAATTGGTTTTTTTGTTAAAATTTCAGCGAAGAGCTCAAGGCCTTGACTGATTTTTTTAAATTCATTTTTTACAATTCGATCTTCCAACGAATGAAAACTGATGATCGCTAGTCTCCCTCCGATTTTGAGCATTGGAAATAGTTGATCAACCACATTGGTTATCACATCAAGTTCTTGATTTACTTCAATTCGAAGTGCTTGAAATACCCGAGTTGAAGGATTGGTTTTTCCGTATCGATCTTCTTTTGGGTAGCAATGAAAAAGAATGTTCTCTAAATCTTTTGTGGTTTTAATCGGATCTTTCACTCGAGTTTCACAAATTCTTTTGGCAATTTTTTTTGAATATCTTTCTTCGCCGTATTCTCGAAAAATTCTTTCTAGTTCTTTTTCTGGATATGTTTCTAAAATTTCAGCGGCGGTTTTAATATCTGGATTGTCATAATCCATACGCATATCCAAAGGCCCCTCAAAACGAAACGAAAAACCTCTCGTCGCTTCATCAAAGTGGTGAGATGAAACTCCTAGGTCTAACAAAATTCCATCAAATCCACCTTCGACTAAAACTTGTGGAGCTTCTCTTTTTACCACTTCAGGAAAATGAACGAAATTCGTATCAAATAAAGTAATTTTTCCCACAGCTCCTTCGCGCTCAATTCTCTCGCGGCCATTTTTCAAAGCATCGGGATCTTGATCACAAGAGAAGACATACGAATTAGGGGAGGTGTCTTTTAAAGCAAAAGTATGCCCACCACCACCAAAAGTAAGGTCCGCGAAAAAACATTTCTTAGAGAAGTCTGCATTCTCAGTTAAATATTGAATACACTCAGCCTTTAAGACCGAATAATGCTTTTTATACTCCATTACTTAATCAACACTTCTAAAATATGTTTTTGTTCAGCAGACAAATGTTCTGGCTGAGTTAAAACAGCGTGAGTGTTTTCTTTTTTAAAGCTAAATGGATTTTTACTAAGCTTAGGAAGAACATTCATCAAAACTTTTTGGGCGTTTTGATTATTTGTTTTCATTACTTTCATAATTTCTTCTAGCGTACAATGTTCTTCTTTCCAACAATCGTAGTCTGTCACCATCGCCACCGTGGCGTAAGCAATTCCTGCTTCTTTGGCCAAATAGGATTCAGGAACGTTAGTCATTCCAATAACCGAAGCTCCAAAACTTCTATAGATATGCGACTCTGCTTTAGAGGAAAACTGTGGGCCTTCAATACAAATATATGAACCACCATCACCGTGCTTTACACCAACATCTTTGCAGGCTTGAACCAACATTTGTTGAAGTTGTTTTTCCACAGGCTCTGCCGCTGAAACGTGAGCGACGAAACCATTATTAAAAAATGTTCGCTCTCTCATGCCCTTTGTCCAATCGATAAATTGGTCTACTAAAACAAATGTTGTTGGTGGATATTCTTCTTTCAATGAACCTACTGCCGAAACAGAAATAATATACTCAACGCCCAAGGACTTTAGAGCAAAAATATTTGCGCGGTAGTTCACCTCTGAAGGAGTAAAAGTATGGCCTTTACCGTGGCGAGGCAAAAAATAAAATGTATCTTCACCAATAGTCGCCTCAATAATTTCTGATGTGGGTTGCCCGTAAGGAGTTGAAATCTTATGCTCTTTTACAACTTGGATTCCATCTAGCTTATAAACTCCACTTCCCCCAATAACTGCAATTTTAGATTTTTGCACAAGCGACTCCTTTTATTGACTCCGATAATTCATTAATGCCATAATTTTACAATGCTTTTGAATGATAGACAAAGTCAATTTTACTTTTATACCTCAAGGCTCAACAAGCATCGCAAAGATTTTCTCTACGCCTCTCGTGTAATTAAATCTGAACTTTCCGAAGCCCTACAGAGAAAAGATTTCAATTCGAAGTCTCGGAAACTTATTTCTCTAACGAAGACTCTAACCAATTCTTCAATCTGGATAAGTCGTACCAGCTTAAAATATCTCAAGTCTTATTTAGATTTAAAAACCTATCACAATGAAAATTTAAAAAACCCTAGAAGCAAACTCATCCTCGAAGCCATAAAGACCAAAAAAGGATGTGCGCCCTCGCTGCAAGTGAGTGACCATGAAATTTTCAGAATTATCTATCAAGAATTAATGTATACCCACTTCAATTTGAACTCCCAAGATGTTTTTGGTTACAAAAAAGATCTTTCGAAAACTACCATCGTTCTAATTTCTGGTGTGTTTAATGAAATTTTTTCAACTCCTGCTTTTAAAAGAGGGGCGGATTATCTCAAAGAAAATTATCAATTAAACAATATCAGCATCAATGTGAGTGGAGTTAAAGACTCTGTCTCCAACGCAGCAATCATTAAACAAGAATTAGAATATTATTGTGAAAAAAACCCACATCAAAAACTTTGGATCGTTTCATTTTCTAAAGGTGGATTAGATACTCTACATTTTTTAAAAAACTCTGAGCAATTACACGATAAAATCAAAGGCATTTCTTTTATCGCTTGTCCGATTTTAGGAAGTGAACATGTTAATCACAAAGTTGTAAAAGCTCTCAACACAACGTCACTGATGGTTAACAAAGTGGCTAAAAACAACGCGATCATCCCCATGGCCATAGAGATGCGAAAATCTCTCGATGCCAAATTTCGTACCAATTGGTTTAGAGTAAATCATAAAAAACTCCCAAGTAATGCCTTTTATACCGCTCTCGCACTTGAATCGAAATGGTATCAGAGTCATTTATGGATGATGCTGACGAAAGCCTTTTTTATGTCGGGAAAATCAAATGATGGAATTGTGGATACAGATCGTGCACAATTTCCTCAATATTTTAAAGGATTAAACCTTGGTGTCTTAGAAGGTCATCACCTAATC
>JAKLJM010000121.1 GCA_023151145.1 Bacteriovoracaceae bacterium
GCTTCATCTGCAATTTTTTCATTAATTCTAGGTTTAGCTCTACAAGACACATTAGGAAATTTATTTTCAGGTGTCGCTCTACAAATTGATAAGCCATTTGAGATTGGTGATTGGCTCGAGGTGATGAATGGACAAGAAAGATTAGTTGGTCAAGTTCAAGAGATTACCTGGAGAGCTACTTATTTACTTGGTCTTGGTGATGAAACAATTCTTATCCCCAACCGCATGATTGCTCAAAGCCAGATGCTCATTTTTTCTAAAAACCATAAACCACCACGTTTTAATCAGTTGTTTAGAATTCAATATGGAACGGATATTGAACAAGTAAAAAACATTCTCTTAAGCGTTGTAAAATCTAACTCCAACGTGCTAGAAGAGACAGAGCCAAGAGTCTTAGTTATGGAAACTTCCGAATCATGGATTACGTTAAAAGTTTTTTATAGCTTATCTGATTACGGATTAAGATTTAGAACTGGTGACGTTATTTTGCGACAAATATTAAAAGAATTTGAAGCAAACAATATTAAATTCGCCACTCCAAGTATGAAACTTGTCAGTGCTGAAAATTAAAACGACAACTCATGCAAAAACCACATTTTTATGATTTAACCTATAACCACTTAGTCACTTTACTTGAGAGTAAAGAGTTAAATCCAACTGGTGCCTCAAAACTTTTTCGTTGGCACTATAAATTTAAAAAAACAGAAAAATGTGAGTTAGAACTTTCTAAAGCCACTCAAGAATTCATCTATGAAACTTTTAATTTTCAGCTTCCAGAAATAGTTACGGCCGTTGAATCCGACGATCAAACCGTCAAGCTTTTACTCAAGCTCAGTGATGGTGAAACTGTCGAAACAGTCATTATCCCTTTTCAAAATAAATACTCGATTTGTCTTTCTTCGCAAGTTGGTTGTGCCATGAAATGTTCATTTTGCTACACAGGCACTCAAGGTCTAAAACGCCATTTAAATAGTCATGAAATTGTTTCACAAATTATTGTCGCTTGGAATTGGTTACTCATTCACCGTTCCTCATCTGAGGGATCTAGTGCTATAGGGCAAAAAACTATTAAAAGTATCGTCTTTATGGGACAAGGTGAACCTCTGCATAACTTTGATCAAGTTAAAAAATCCATTGAAATTCTTTTAGATCAACATGGGTTTTCTTTTGGTAAAGAGAGAATCACCATCTCTACCGCAGGATATTTACCTGGACTTAAGCGCTGGCTCGCTGATGATATGCCCAATGTGAATATTGCCCTATCGCTCCATAGCCCTATGGCCGAAAAAAGAAATAAATTAATTCCTTTAAATCTTCGCTACCCACTTGAAGAGGTCTTAGAAATTATCGAACAAATTCCAATGCAGAAAAAACAGTTTATTACTTTCGAGTATTTATTGATTGATGAATTTAATGATTCTAGTGATGATGCCCACGCGACAGCTCAATTAGTGAAAGATAAAAAAACGCTCATGAACTTAATTCCCTTTAATCCGATTCCGGGACTCACGTTTAAACGTTCTCGCGACGAAAATGTACAAAACTTTAAAAATATTCTCGAGAGCTATAAGATCCCCTCAATGATTCGCACCACTAAGGGGGATGATATTCTGGCGGCCTGTGGCCAATTAAAAAGCAAAAATTTAAATGCTTAACTACATCAACTTAGCTTCTACTATTTCAATCCAATAGTTATCTGGATCCTTGATGAACATAATGTTCTTCATTCCACCCTCACCTAATTTTTTCTGAAACTGCACGCCCATTTTTTCAAATCGAGTTTGTGCTTCTTGAATGTTTGGAACTGAAAAACAAATATGTCCAAAACCTCGAGGCTCGGTGTTTCCATTGTGATAAGGAGATACATCGTTTAATTCAGTGCCGTGATTATGAGTTAACTCTAAAACACCTTCACGAGAAAAAGTTTGTTCAGCTTTTTTATCAGCTGGCAGATTTTCAAAAGCCAATTTTTCTTCTTCTGTTTTAAATTTAACTAGAAAAAATAAAGAAAATTTCCATTCTGCAAAATCTAATTGACGTACCAAACTCATTCCTAAAACGTTTTGATAAAAATCCAAAGTTAATTTTGGATCTCTAATTCTTAGCATTGTGTGATTAAACACGTATCCACTAGTTTCTTTTACAAACCCCGCACTGCCCATAGCGTTATTCCTTTTTTATCTATTTTAACTCAAATTCATAATAAACAACTTATTCATAAAAAATCTAATATTATTTTAATGAAGAAATTCATAACTTTCGATAAAATGAGCATATGAAGTCAATGCTCATCACTCTTCTTTTCTTAACTCTCCCGTCTTTTGCGAAAGAAGTTCGTATGGCATTTTGTATGGATCTTCCTCCCTATGTTATTCAAAAATCCAATTCAGGTATTCAACTCGATATCATGAAAGAAGCTCTCGCCATGCGCGGACATACTCTCGTTCCAGTTTATATGTCTTTTGAACGAGCAAAATTAGAATTAGAAGAAAAAAGAATAGATGCTATTGAAAGAGGAGCTCCCTATTTAATTAATCAGGAGAATATTTACTTTGCAGCGGACTACACGATTGCCTTTAAAGATGTGGCCATTTCTATCGAAAATCAAAACTATAAAATTCATTCCATTAAAGATTTAAAAGATAAAACCATTTTAGCATTTAAAGGTGCATCTTTTTATCTTGAAAATTTCTTTAAAGATTTTGATCCTAGTCACCAAAAATATCGTGAAACTTCAGATCAATCGACCCAGGTAAGTTTACTTTTTAGAAAAAGAGTTGACGTGGTCATTACAGATGAAGTTATTTTTAAATATCATTTTTTAAATTTTTCTAAGGATAATAAAAATCTTCCGAAATATGTCATACACGACATTTTTCATCATAACTCGTACCCACACAATCGTGCAGCTTTTAGGGATAAAAAAATAAGAGAAGATTTTAATTATGGATTAGAGAAAATTAAAAATGGCCAAAGATATAAACAAATCGTTGATTCATATACTCTGGCCATCAAGTAAGAAAGATTATTTTTTTCTAAAAATTCTATCTAAAGACCAGCTCCCTGCTCCCGCAAACATGAAGAACACACAGATGGCCAAATAGAGTAAAGACATTTCTTGTTTTTGAAATGGATCTGCGCCATGTGCTCCAAAAGCTGCCACAAACATTGTAAAGCCTAAAAAAAGCGAAGCGACTCTCGTATAAAGACCCAAAGCAATTAAGCCACCACCAATTAATTCTGCTAAACCTGCACACCAAGCAAATAAAACTGGCACAGGAAAACCTAAGGCAGTTACTCCACCAATTAAACCTTCAGACGGTGGAACTTTTCCTAATCCGTGCGCAATGGCCATGGCCGCTCCAGCAAACACTCTTAGGACAAACATACCAAAATCTGGTTGATGAATAAGCTTCTTCATTTTTCCTCCATGAAAGTTCATTAAAATTGTTTTTAGTATAACAGTAATTTTAATGAAGAATATTTTTCCTTAGTAAAAAATGAATATTTGTCATAGTTACAATTTTGTAACCAAACATTTTTAAACTAAATTTGATCTAGTGCTTGTTTTAAATCCTCAATTAAATCATCAGAAGATTCTAATCCTACGGATAAACGAATCATTCCTTCAGAAATTTCCGCACGATCTAAATCCTCTAATGTCATATCAGAATGTGTCATACTACGAGGATGTTCAATTAAGGACTCCGTCCCTCCAAGAGAAACCGCCAGGTGACAAATTTCAAGACCATTTAAAAACTTAAAAGCTTTTTCTCTACTATCGTTTTTTAAATAGAACGTAATCATTGAACCAGGACCTATGCACTGCTTTTTATAAATCTTATATTGATCACCGTCTTTGGTAGTCAAAAGACCTGGATAAATAACTTTTTTGATCTTTGGATGTTTACTAATAGCTTTTGCCACTTTCATGGCTTTTTCAGCTTGTCGCTCCATTCTTACCCAAAGAGTTTCAATAGATCTAGTTAATAACCATGCACTGTCTGGTGCAGGAGTCGCTCCTAAAATTGTTCGGAAATCACGGATGGCACTAAAGTGTTTTTGATCTTTGGTCAACACTACTCCAGAAATCAAATCACTATGCCCTCCTAAAAACTTAGTTGCAGAATAAAGAATAATATCAGCTCCAAGCTCGAAAGGTTTTTGAAACACTGGCCCCATAAAAGTATTGTCAACAGCAATGAGTGTTTCTTTGCCACAATACTTATCAACAAGCTTTCTGATTCCTGAAATATCTGTAAGTTTTAAAGTAGGATTTGCAGGCGTTTCTAAATAAACCATATCAATCTTACCTGATTTTTTTAGAACAGCTTCAAAAGCCTTTAAATCACTGGTATCAACAGGATAAGTATCAATTGAAAAACGATTCGGGCAAAATTCTTTAAAAAATAAATATGTTCCACCATAGACTGGATCAGTATAAAGAATCTTACCACCTTTAGGAATGAGCGCTAATATGGTTGTACTAATGGCACTCATTCCAGAGGGAAATAACAATGAATGAGTTGCCCCCACCTCAGCTGCAATAATTTTATCTTCAAAAATTTCTGAATTTGGATTATTTAAGCGAGAGTAAACCAAACCTGGTTCCTTACCATCATTACCTGGTAAATGATAAGCTCGTTTAAAAAACAACGCTCCTTCTTCTGCAGAAGAAAATTCAAATGTTGAAGTTCTAAAAAGTGGAGCTTTGATAGAATATTCAGATAAACCCGAACGATAACCAGACAAAATAACTGAAGTCGCTGGATGATAATGTCTTAGTGGATCTTTATAGTGACGTTTTTCTTTTTTTTCAGATGAAATTTTTTTTGATGTTTTCTTTTTCATATTGCTCGCCTATGACTTTTTTGTTTTAAAAATCATAGGCGAGATATGCTTAAAAAGTGAAGTTCTAAATAATTTTATTTTCTTTCAAAGACTATATGTATTTTATGCTTAAAACACTCAAGTACTATGCAGCATTTTGCCATTTTTCATCAATTTCAGGCTCAGATGAAACCTCACTTCCGAGATATTTTTGTAATTTTGCTTTGGCCAAAAATTTTAACCACTTAAGGGCAAATGACATTTTTAAATATTGCCAAAACTTTAGCTCTCCTACTTGAATTAAATCCTCTTCCTTGTCGTAATTTATCCAAGTTTTACAAAAATTATTGTACTCCATGGAATCAGCAAATGAAGTGTCGTGAAAATTCGTTTTGAACCCCATTTCACTTGAATTTGAAATTAAAACAAAACGCTTATAATCAATTTGTAATTTAGATCGATCTGGAAAACATTTGTCCATGTACTCTTCTTTCAAAATTTTTACCACATCTCGATAATGCTTCGGTCTAGATTTCAATGAACAATTTGGTGTTGGATAAGCATTGCCTAAGGCATTTGAAAAACTTTCTATTAATGAAGGAGTACTACTAATATTTGTGAGATAAACTTTTCCAAATTTTTCATAAGCAGCTTTAGCATTCACAATTCCTAAAAAACCTCCAAGGTTTAGTCCTGGATTTTTTGCCACTATAGTTAATCCGATATGAAAAACCTTTATTCTATCTCTAGACAAAAAAGGACTTAACGAGAAAGCACAGGGAGTTTCATTAATATAAAAAATAGAAACAATCACTTTTCGGAAATACTTTCTTACCTCATTCGTATCCAGTTTTTTATTTAACATTTTATTGTCAATATAGGCTTTTGAGGATTCATTAATAAAAACTAAATCCTGATGGAATTTTAAAAGTTGTTCATTACTTAACTCTTTTCCAGGACAAACAAAGCACAGAACTTTAAATCCTTTATAATCAAAACTGCTTTTCATAAAAATTCTCCATTATTCTCAAAAGGAAATTACGCAATTTTTTTCTTAAAGACAGAGATGTTACCATCTATTAATTGATGGTCATATTGATTATAAAAAATCCCTCGATGCCCTACATGGGGAAGACCAAGGGCTATTTTAAAGACCTCATTGGCCATCAAAACTCCTGACAACCAAACTACGGGGGCCATACTAGGTCGAGGTCGCTTTTCGTTAAGAATATCATCTACAAATTCTTTTTTAATAATAGAAAAAGGTTGAAAATGAGAAAGTGTAAATTGAACTTCTTTTTTCACTGCTAACTGACAAATTTCATCTGTAAGATTTTCTAGAGGAATATTTTTAGTGGGCAAATCAAGAAATTCCTCCCAATGCGGAGAAGTTGAATCCATCACAAAGACGCTGGCATAAGGAGTAAGCCATGCATCTACTATCGTTATTTTTTTTTGCCTAGCTGTCCTTTCTAGGATCAAGCTTGCTTTCATTTTATCCATGCCATTTACAACGACATCAACTCCATTCAAGAGCTGCTCAACATTTAATAAAGAAACTTCTTCACGATAAATTTCAATTTTTAAATTAGGATTAATTTTTAAGAATTCATTTTTTAAAACGTCTACTTTGAATTTTCCGTAGTTTTCTCTATGGCAATGAATCTGGCGATTTGAGTTTACTTCTTCATAGATATCAAAATCACATAAGACAATATGTCCAATCCCCATGCGAACCAAGACTTCAGCGGCAACTCCCCCCATCCCTCCTACGCCCGCAACAAGAATCGTTTTTCCCTGCAACGTAGCTTGTTCTTCTTCAGAAATTAATCCAAGATTTCTAGAAAAAATCATCTTGTGCCTCACCTTCATTTTTTGGTGTTGCTAGTATGAGTTAAGCAAAAAAACTCTAACCTTAATTTATTCTGAAATACTAAAATTCTTAGAAATTAAGCTAATTGGCCGCTTTCAAGAAAAAATCATTTCAGAATGGCTTAAG
>JAKLJM010000122.1 GCA_023151145.1 Bacteriovoracaceae bacterium
TTTCTTTTTTTCCTAAAGTTGCACCTAGGAAAAAATGGTTAGTCATATCGTTAAAGGCCAAGTTGGTTTTGTTTTCAGAATGACTTGAATACCCCAATTGCCAATCCAACATGAATGCCGCTTTGGTGATATGAGAAAAGAAAATCATTATGAATAAAATAAAACCAAAAAACATTTTCATAGTAACCCCAAAATTAAAGAACCTCTTTAAATCATAAGGGATTTTAGAAAGTAGGAAAGAGAGGAGAAAAAAGAGTTCAATTCCAAGCTTTTTACTCGGAATTGAACTTAAGGTTAATTTTAGTGAAACTTTACAACACAGTAGTTTTTCTTACCTTTACGAAGTACTAAACAAGATTCGCTGGCAAGTGACTGCGTGGTGATTTTTAGAGTAATTGATTCAATCACCGAGTTATTTAGTGAAACACCTTTTTGTTCTACAGATCTTCTGGCTTCACCTTTACTTGCGTACAGAGGAGTTTTACTGAGTAGTTCTAAAATATCAATTCCGGCATCGAGTTCACTTCGCGAAATTTCTACTGAAGGGACGTCTTGAAAAATGGCCTGAAGATCTTTGTCTTTTAAGTTTTCAATCTTCTCACCAAAAAACAATTTTGTTGCTTGCTCAGAAGCATTTAACCCTTCTTCACCGTGAACAAAACGAACTAATTCACTGGCCAGTGCTTTTTGGGCCAGTCTTAAATGAGGATTGTTCTTAGTTTCTTCTTCGAGTTTTTCAATTTCTTCCAATGATAAAAAAGTAAAATATTTTAAATATTTTATGACGGAAGTATCATCTGAATTTAAAAGGTATTGATACATTTGGTAAGGTGAAGTCATTTCTGGATCTAAATAAATAGCTGAGCCACCTTCAGATTTTCCGAACTTTCTTCCTTGTGAATCAGTCACAAGTGGAATGACGAGTCCAAAGACTTGTCTGCCTTCCATCTTACGAGCGTAATCAATTCCCGCAGTAATGTTCCCCCATTGATCTCCACCACCCATTTGTAAAACAACCTGATGAGTAGAAGCAAGGTAATGGAAGTCGTAGGCTTGAATCATTTGATAAGTAAATTCAGTAAAAGAAAGTCCTGCTTCAGAATTAAGACGAGACTTAACAGAATCTTTTGCTAACATCTCAGACATTCTAAATCTTTTTCCAACGTCTCTTAAAAACTCAATGAATGAGAATTTTCCAATCCAATCATTATTGTTAACGATGCTGGCAACGTTGCTTGCGCCAGAGGTGAAATCTAAAAATTTTGCGAATTGCTTTTTTTGTGCTTCAACAT
Organism: Bacteriovoracaceae bacterium; assembly: GCA_023151145.1. Lineage (GTDB taxonomy): Bacteria > Bdellovibrionota > Bacteriovoracia > Bacteriovoracales > Bacteriovoracaceae > Bacteriovorax. Next base: position 1,293 of record JAKLJM010000122.1, read on the forward strand.
TTGAGCGAATAACGTTTTCGTCTAAAAGAACGCGCTCTGCACTTTTTCCAGAAGGATCACCAATCATACCAGTTGCACCACCAACTAGGACATAAGGTTTATGCCCATGAAGCTGTAATCTACGCATGGTAATAATGGCCATTAAATTTCCGATTTGAAGAGATTTAGCCGTCGGATCGTATCCAATGTAAAAAGAAATTTTCTTTTCATTTAAAAGTTCTTTGATATCAGGTGATGAGGCATCAAGAATTAAGCCTCGTTTTTCAAGTTCTTCATATAATGGCAACGATGCACTGCTCATAATAATCCTTACAATGGGGAAAGAGTTGAAAGGATTATGCCAGATTTAGGTCAAAAGAGGAAGTGCATCAGCTCATTTTCTAATATCGAATAGCTATTTAATTACTTAAAATTTTAGAGGAAACTGGTAAGTAGCCTTTGTTCCTTTAATGCCTTTTCTCGTCGATTGAACAACGATTTTGTCGCCTTTTTTATAGTTATAATCTGGGCAGACAAAATAATTTTTTTCAACGTTACAAGTTGAGAACGAAGCATCGTTAACAGAGATTTCAACATAAGAATTTTCAACAATAGGATTTTTAAAGGCAATGTCCAACAAGTAAACGAGAGTTTTTTTGTTTTTAACCACTAACTCGACATGGAATGCCCCAGGCATTGTGATATTTCCACCATTCGGACCAACATTGTCCATTCCATGGGCCAAGCTACTATTTGCGATAAACTGAGTAAGTAAAAAAAATGTCACAAGCTTAATAATTTTCACGTATGCTCCTTAGAAATTTCCCTTTTAGGGAGTCTTTAACAAGAATACGTATACAATTTAAAAAAGTGACATAAAAATAGGTTTTATATCTAAATAATAAGGAATACTCATGTTAGATCGGTTGATTCAATTTTCTTTAAAAAATCGTCTTTTTATAATGGTATCGGCCGTTTTGGTATTAGTTTACGGCGGCTTAACCCTTCAAGGGTTACCTATAGACGTTTTTCCTGACTTAAATAAGCCAACTGTTACAGTGATGACTGAAGGGCATGGCATGGCTCCAGAGGAAGTGGAGCTTAAGATAACAGTACCATTAGAAAATGTCTTAAATGGTCTACCTGGCGTGACTCGTGTGAGGTCAAGTTCTGGAATTGGATTAAGTATTATTTATGTAGAATTTGAATGGGGGAGTGATATTTATCGCAACAGGCAGTTAGTGGCCGAAAAGCTCTCTGAGGTAAAAGAGAGTTTAGGAAATGAAATTGTTCCATCCATTGGCGCGATTTCTTCTATTATGGGAGAGATTCAATTAGTAGGATTAAACTATAAAGACGATCATTTACCGAATTTAAATCCAGTTGATTTAAGAACATTTGCCGATTGGGTAATTAAGCCAAGACTACAAGCCATCCCTGGAGTTTCGCTCATTACAACGATGGGTGGAGGAGTAAAAGAGTTTCAAATTTTAATTGATGCAAAAAAACTTAATTATTACCAATTCGAACTTGAAGATATAGAGCATAAACTTGAGCACGTTGGGCAAAATTCAACAGGTGGATATTTAAATAAGGAAGGGAAAGAGTATTTAATTAGACATCTGGGAATGGCTAAAGATGTCAAAGACATTGAAGAGACTGTCATTGGTCAACATCTTGGGAAATTTGTTAGAGTTAAAGACATTGCCAAAGTTGTGATAGGGCCAAAGGTTAAAAGAGGTGATGCTGGTGTCATGGGTAAAAGAGGTGTCATTCTTAGTATCCAAAAACAACCGGGGGCTTCAACTATTGAGTTATCAAAAAAAGTAGATGCTGTCCTTTCTGAAATTCAAAAAGAATTACCTGAAAATTATGTACTTCACAAAGATCTCTTTAAGCAATCAGAGTTTATTGAACACTCTATTGGAAATGTCAGTGAAGCGTTAAGAGATGCTACAATTTTTATTTCTATCGTTCTATTTCTATTCTTAATGAATATTAGAACAACGATTATTACTTTAACTGCTATCCCATTATCATTCGTATTAACTTTTATTGTGTTTAAGTTTTTTGGAATGTCGATCAATACAATGACTTTGGGAGGGTTAGCAATCGCTATTGGGGAACTTGTTGATGATGCAATTGTTGATGTTGAAAACGTCTTAAGAAGATTGCGAGAAAATGCACAAAATGGTAATCCTAAATCGGTATTAAAGACTATTTTCGAAGCCTCATCAGAAGTTAGAAATTCTATCGTGTTTGCAACGATTATTGTTATTCTTGTATTTATTCCATTATTTTTTATGCAGGGACTTGAGGGGCGATTATTTTTACCTCTTGGAGTTTCATACGTAATCTCTTTAGTTGCTTCATTGATTGTATCACTGACAGTAACACCAGTACTATGCTCAATCCTTCTGAAAGATCACAAGTTTTTAAGTGAAAAAGATGGCAAATTTGTTATCTGGTTAAAAGAAATAGACAGGAAAATGCTGGAGAAGGCTTTAGTACATCCTAAAATTGTATTAGGTGCAACTTTAGGATTGTTCTTGATATCACTTGCGATGTTACCTTTTTTAGGAAAAGATTTTTTGCCTAAGTTCAATGAGGGAACAGCTGTTATTAATCTTCAATCAGAGCCTGGGATTTCATTGGATGAATCTGATCGTATCGGGCGTTTGGCTGAAAATGAATTATTGAAAATACCTGAAGTAAAATCCGTTTCTAGAAGAACAGGGCGCGCAGAGCAAGACGAGCACGCAGAAGGTGTACATTCATCAGAAATTGATGTTGATTTTAAAGCAACAGGAAGGGACAGAGAAATTGTCTTAAATGATATTCGTGAAAGTTTAGGGAAAATTCCTGGTACAGTTTTAAATATTGGACAACCAATTTCTCATAGACTTGATCACTTACTTTCTGGTGTAAGAGCTGAAATAGCTATTAAAATTTTCGGTCCTGATTTGAGTGTTATTAGAAAAAAAGCTTACGAGTTAAAAAACAACTTAGAGCAACATAAAGGACTAGTTGATCTACAAGTGGAGTTAATTGCCTTAATTCCGCAAATGAAAATAGTCTTAAATCGTGAAAACTTAGCAAAATACGGTGTTGCACCTGGAGATGTGACGGAGTTTTTAGAGAAAACATTAAATGGAGAAACCGTTGGTAGTGTTCAAGAGGGACAAAAGTTTTTTAATATATTCATGCGTTTTGATGACGAAAGCAAAAAAGATATTGATGAATTATCTAAAATTCAATTTAAGACTATGCCTAATGGACAAAAAATTACGATTGGTGATTTGGCAGATATTTTTGAAACCAATGGACCTAATTTAATCAACAGAGAAAATGCCATGAGAAGAGTTGTTGTCTCGGCTAACTTGAGAGACATAACTTTAGATCAAGCCAAAAAAATTATTCAAAGTGAAATAGATAAAATTCAATTAAAGCAGGGGTACTATTTTCAATTTGATGGACAAATTGTTGAACATGAAAAAGGTTCTCTTTTAATTCTATTGCTGGGAATCCTATCTGTGATTGGTATATTTGTAGTTTTATATATGCATTTTAAATCTTCAATGATTGCCCTTCAGGTCATGTTGAACATTCCCTTGGCCCTTATCGGTAGTGTTTTTGCCATTTATTTAACCAAAGGCAGTTTGTCACTTGCATCGATTGTTGCTTTCATTACATTATGTGGAATTGCCTCTCGCAATGGGATCATGATGATTTCTCATTATCTTCACCTGATGAAATACGAAGGTGAAAGTTTTAATAAGGAAATGATTATTAGAGGATCCTTAGAGCGTTTAGTACCTGTAATGATGACTGCATTTACCGCGGTTTTGGCGTTGATTCCAATTCTTTTTGCTGAGGGAGAACCTGGAAAAGAGATCTTATATCCCTTGTCGGTGGTTATTGTGGGTGGTTTATTAAGTTCTACTTTATTGGATATGATTGTAACTCCGACTTTTTTCTACTTGTTTGGTAAAGAGTCAGCATTAAGAAATATTCAAGAAGAAATAAAAGAAGAGTTTTAAATAAGGAGTAATTTTATGTTTAAAAAAGTATTGGTTTCATTATTAGTTCTAGTTGTAAATTTTTCTTTGCTAGCTCATGAAGGACATAAAGAAGCAGGATTAAAAAGCTTGTATGGTGGTGTAGTAAAGAAAACCACAAATACTTTCGTGGAAGTTGTTCAAGAAGGAAAAGAGGTTCAGTTATTTGTAAGAGATCATGACGACAAGATGATTCCCTTAACGGATTTACAGATAGGTGGGGAAGTGAAGGATTCAAAGAAAAAAAGTGAACCACTAAAAGTTGCAGCTATCTCCAATAAACATTTTAAAGTTTTAAATGATGTAAGCAAACATCCATTTTTTTCTTTGAAAGTTATGATCTCAGGCAAAATAAAGAACACGAAATTTGCTAAAGAAGAAGTGGTTTTTAACTTAGAAAATTCAATGGAATAAATAATGAAAAATAATAAATATGTTTTTTTTATTTTTGCTTCAGTTTTTGTAAATGCTCGTGCAGAAGATTTATTGCTCAGAGATGTTCCTCGTTTTTTGCAAGAGAATAATGTAAAAATAAAAATTGAAAATGAAAAAGTAAACGAAGCCAAAGATTTGAAAACTTCGCTAAAGAATAATTTTATTCCAGAACTCAAAATCTTTGGCGGAATTAAGTCGGATGAGCAAAAACTAGAGTTTAAAGAAGAACATTATTTAGGAATTCGTTCTGAGTTGACGTTGTTTGATGGTGGTATTCGAAATTTGGAGAACAATTATTCAGATAAAAGCTTACAAATGGCAGAAGTGAATAAGAATGTTACTCAGTTAGAGCTGGAGCGTTTTTTGACGCTTTCTTTGTTTGAGGAAGTTTCAATAAATGAGAAAATTGGTCATTTAACTACGGCTGAAAGTAAACAAAAGGAAGTGCTTTCAAAGGCGAAAGGAAAAAAGAGTGCGGGAATATTATCAGAAACTGCAGTAAAGGAAATTGAGTTTATTCTTTTAAGTACTCAACAAAAAAATCAAGAGTTAAAAGATAAGTTACTTTCATTGAAAAAGGAAAGAGAACTGTTTTTAGGTGTTGATGATAATATTAATGCTTTGGATGATTTTAATTCAGCTTATAATTTTTTAATGAATAATAGTCTGTTCAATAAACGTCTCTCTCTGCAAAAGATGGAAACAGAGACCGAATTAGATCTCGATAGAATTGAAAATCAAAAAGAGCGTAAAATTTTAAAACCTACAATTAAAGCTTTTGCAGAGAAAGGTCTAACACGAAAAATTGATGGAAAGTATCTTGAAGGTGATCATCAGGATAGATTAGTATTTGGTTTAAATTTTGAAATCCCTTTAATTGAAGAGGGGGCAAGAAACATTCAAGACTTATATGCCAAAAAGACGAGAGAAAAAATTTTAGAACTTAAGGCTCAATATGAACAAACGGCAATGTCTAAAGAACATGAATTAAATGGAATTAAAAAATCTAACTTAAATCGTGAAATTCAACGAAAGGAAGAAAAGTTGAA
>JAKLJM010000123.1 GCA_023151145.1 Bacteriovoracaceae bacterium
ATAAGAAACATTTTAGGAGAGTAAGTATGCGCTATATCTTAATCGATTTATCGACGTTGTTTAGTTTCAAGTTTTTTGAGAAATCAAAAACTGCAGAGAAGGTGGCTAAAAAGGAAGAGTTGAAACCGATTAGTGTTCCTACGCAGACGAGAATGGAGAGTTATGATCGGCCTTCGTACAATAATAGAGATACGGATTATATCGAGCCGAGTGAGTATTCGCGGTATTATTATTTTAGATAGGTTTATATTAAAAATAAGAAAGGAGAAAAAAATGAAAACTATTAAAGCATTATTGGTTATAATATTATCAGCAATTGGTTTGCAAAATGTGGCAGCTAAAGCAGACAATGATTATTCAAAAAAAATTAAAGAAGTAACAAGTGAAGGAAAAGGTGTCGATAATCATGGGGAAAGAATTTGTGGGACAAGAATTGTTAAATGAAGAAAATTATAATTATTTTATCAATATTAATATTAAGTCAATCATGTATGAAATCTAAAATAACAAAAAATGAAATTTCATTTACGTTGCGATTTTCTCCTACTTCACTAGACCCGATGAAATTTGATCGATTGGAAAATCAAATTGTAACATCATCAGTGAATGCTACCCTGGTTTCTAACCTGAGCTCAAAAGGGATAACTCCAAGTATTGCAAAGTCATGGAGTAATTTAAATAATTTCAAAAGTTGGTCATTGGAAATCGATACAGCTAAAAAGTACTCAGATGGTAGCAACATTACAGCATCAGATGTATACGTGAACATTAAAAGATATATATTTTTAAACAAAATAAAAAAATCAAAAAATAATTTCTTAGATAACTTAGTCGGCTTCAAAGATTTAGACGAAAACAAGATAAGTAAAATTTCGGAAATTAAGATAGATGGTCTAAAACTCGACAATAATAAAATTATTTTTGAATTCTCAAAACCCACACCAAATTTCTTAGATAAGATTTCATTCGGGCTTTATGCAGTTGTCCACCCATCTTCTTTTAATGATAGAGGTGAATGGAATGAAGGAATGAGTCACATTTCAACAGGTGAATATAAAGTTGAATCTTGGGAAAAAAGTGAAGTAATAATCTCGAAAAGAATAAAGACTTTAAATGGAATTAACAGGGTTAAATTTTTAATTGGATTTACAGAAGAGAATTTAAAAAAATCTGAAATGGCATATGCTAGTAAAAACAGTCTTGCTTTTGAAGGTAATTGGAAGTTCTTATCAAGAATTAAGGATACAAACATAGTTTATATAAAAGTAATGAAATGGGATGTCCCAGGAAGTTATTGGGCCAACAAGGAAAACCGCCAGTCATTTAGAGATACTTATTATAAATTTTTAGAAAGTGAGGGGTTGGAATTAAGTAAAAGCTATTTTCCAACACACATTAAGGGTGTAAAGAAAATTGATTATCAAAAGAGCGACACTGAAATAAAACTCAAAAAAATAACAACACCTCCATTTTTTAACTCTTTAAAATCAAAAGTAAATTTTAAAACCAAAGACCTAGGAGAAATTTATAAATATGCTCTAGAGAAACTGTGTGATGCTAATGGAGTTGAGCTAAAATATGCAGACTATCCAGAAAATGAAAAAATGGAAAAGGAAATGTTTGATTTTCAATTTCTAGGAACAGGAATTAATGCAGAAAATCCTTATGACGACATTCGATTTATGTTTCTTTCCAGTGAGGGAATAAAAATACCATTTGTAAACAAAATGCTTGAAAATGAGTTAATGAAAGATGAGTTTGATGTTCAAAAAATAAATGAAATTATTAATGAAGAAGCTATTGTTTGGCCAATTATCATAACGTCTCAAGGCTTTTGGGTAAATGAACTAAGCGGTTACGATTTCTCGTCAATTAATCTCACGAAAGTCGCAATAGATTTCTCTTTTATTGGTAATTGAAATGATTAATATTGGACCTTTAAGTTACAATAATTTATTGAATAATTCTGAAATAATTTCAGAAATTATCCAATATAAAGTTAATGTTTTAAACGGAAAAACTCTTTTTGAAACATCAGCTAAATTGAATGAAAACTTAAGACCAAAAGACATATTTCAATCTAAAATCTATTCGAACTTTGATGGATCTGGAACCTCGTTTTTTAGAAATAATTCATTGTATAAAGCTGTTTCTGAAGCAGTAGAAAGATGGGCCTTCTATGATTCTAGTGAAGGTGATGAATATTTAAAATTAAAATTTGATGTTAATCCATCCACTTGTGGCATGGCTTCTTATCCTGAGTTGTTTCCATATTGGTCCAGAAAAAATGCTGCATATGAAGCAGTTGAAAGATATGCGATACATGCGTTCAATAGAAAAAAAATACCCGTCGTAGAGCTACAATCAAATATAGTTGGTTTAAAGGTGTATAAACTAATAACAACTATAAAAGATATGGAAACGATATTAATTAGTTATTTCAATGGTAGCTTTTATACATATGGATTTTCTTGTAAAAAAACGCAAGAGGAGTCGATTGATCATGCTTTAATTGAACTTGCGAGAAATGAAAGAGTGTTGAAAAAGCTATATTTATCATCTTTTGATATATTAGATATGGAAATTTCAGACAGACGATTAATATTTTTTTCAACAGTTGAAGGTTACCAGTCTTTCTTGCAGAAGATTGAAACGGCTCCTTCAAAAGTTCAGGAAATCCCAAAACTTATTTTAAGCAGGGAAATAAAAGGGCCATGGACGAAATAAAAGGGCCATGGACAAGATACGCAAAGGTGTGGCGTCATCTTTATGATGATTCTTATGACTTAAATCAATCTGATGTAAATTACTTTATGTTTTAATATGAAAAAAAAATTGCATTATTTACCATTTTTAATTTCCATACTTTCGATATTCGTATTGGCAACCTATTTGCGTTATTCACTATATTTGGATGCCAACAAGTTTTCTGCAGAATTCCAAGCTCAAAATGCAGTAGAGTTGTCATCAGCAGATATTTATAAAATATCGACAAAGTTAAATAGATTATATTCTGTCGGTAATTGGAGTTGTTTAGTCGGTAAACTCAATGAAAGAGAATTTTTTGCAATAAAAAATACTCTTTGTGAAAATAGTTTAATAACTCAACAGATCAACATTAGCTCAAAAGAATCTGGATTAAAGCTTCAAATGACCCTGTCATTATCAGAAGAAAAAAGAAAAATATTTATAATGATGCTGTTTTTCCAACTTTGTATCATACTTTCTGTTCGGTTTATTGTTCAGTTGGTGGAATCGAAAAAAAAAGAAGAGTTAAGAGCATTTAACATAAAAGCAATGAGATTTTCTCACGACATAAGATCTCCAATTTCTGCAATTTATTCACTTATAGAAAGTAACGAAGTAGGAGTTGATTCAAAAAATAAAGCTATAATTTTGAATGCGCTAGACGTTATCAAAAATAGTTCTCTTGAATTATTAATGTCTGGTGACAAGTCACATGTTGCTACTGTTGTTAATATTCCTGATTCAATAAGGGAGGTTGTCGAAATTAAGAAAGTTGAGTATCCATTGTCGAATATCAAATTAATAGGATTGTTGAATGCTCGAAGTATAATTATTGAGACTCATTTTAAGAGAATTATTTCTAACTTAATAAACAACTCCATTGAGGCTTGTGATAAAAACAAATGTGAAATTATTATATCAATATTTAATAATGATAAAAATGTAATTATAGAAATTAGTGACAATGGGAAGGGAATACCTCAACATGTTCAAGAAAAACTCGGTACAAAAATTTTTACAACTAAAACAAAGGGAAACGGAATTGGCTTAGCATCAGCTCATGAAGATTTATCAAGCTGGGGAGGTAAGTTAGAGATTAAATCATCGTCAAAAGATGGAACAGTCATATCATTAATGATTCCGTCAATTGAAGAATGCAGCAAAGTCATCTTAATCGACGACGATGAACTAACTCGCATGATTTGGAATAACAAAGCTCAAAAACAAGGCATAGACCTTACCTGCTATAAAAGCGTAGATGGATTTATGAATGAAATTGAAAGTATAAATATAGAAACTACTATTTATATAGATAATCACATTGGCGAGTTGAGTGGAGTTGAGCTCGCAGAAAAATTAAATAAATTAGGGTTTAAAAAGCTTTATCTGGCAACTGGATCTAATCCTAATGACTTTGTAGGGTTTAAGTTTTTAAAAGGTGTAATAGGCAAAGAGCCACCATTCTAACCTTTTTCAATTATAAAAATTCCCAAACAAATATTAAAAATCAAAAAGCATTCCCCTCCTTGTTAGTATATAGCTCCCTCAGGAGCCCCATATGCCAAGAAGACCAACCCTCAGACAAGCCTTGCACCCTTATCATATAACCACCAGATCAAACGATAAGGAGTGGTTTGAACTTCCCCTGCACGAAGTGTGGAACATCTGTTTAAAATCAATGGAGGAGGCATCTAAGCGCTATCCGGTTGAAGTAATTTCCTTCGTTCTCATGAACAATCACTATCACTTACTTTTAAAAACTCCAAACGCAGACATTGATCAGTTCATGCGAGAATTTAATAAGCGCATTTCGTTGAGTTTTAAACAAGAGAACGAAAATAAAAATCATGTTTTTGGGACACGTTATAAGTGGTGCTTGATTAGCTCGACTCAATATTTTGCTAATTGCTATCGTTATATTTATCAAAATCCAATGCGGGCCAATTTGGTAACTAAGGCAGAGGACTATCCTTATTCAACATTGTACTACTTAGTAAACGGAGAGAAGTTTCCTGTGCCTTTGTTTGATCAATATGGCTTTAAAGATGAGTTTGGCCTTAGTTGGTTGAACGACCAAATTGATAACACGAGTGAGATTAAAAAAGGGCTTAGAAAGTCGGAGTTTTGAAGTACTAAAAAATAATAAGGAAATTAAAATGAATTACTTAATTGTCATTAATTGGGCCCTAATAAGTTATTTTATAAGCGGACAATTTCTTCCAGCTATTGGTTCGATTTTAGGATTAATGCTTATCTTGTTCACATGCAACTTTGAAAAAAAGATCAGTGTTAAGGTAAGAAATATCTCTCTAATTATAGCAATGATTACTTCCTTAATTGTGTTTCTTTTAACAAGTCAACCACTTGTTGCTACATGGATAGCTTACGTAGCTTTAATAAAATTGATAAAGCCCTCTACTTAAGAGGGCTTTATCATTAACGCAGAGAAAAGGTTCCTGGAACCTTTTATGGAAGAATCAAAATTAAAAAGGGCCGAAGAATCGGCCCTTGTGAAATTACGCAGCTTCTAGTTCTTCAAAAACCATGTGGCGATCAACTCGGTGGTTGACTTTATTTTTCGCTAATTGAGCTTTAAGAGCTCTTAAGGCTTTGTGGAAACACTCGTACATGTTCTTACCTTCTTTCTTAGCGATATAAACTTTATGGTTCACTTTCACTTTGATGAAGGCGAAGAAATGCTCCTTACCGTCTTCTACTACATCTAACTCAACATTCTCATTGTACGGTACTACTCGCTCAATCTCTTCTAGTCCGTAGTTCATCAATCTGTTCAATTTGTCTGCTCTCATAAGGACTCCTTTTTTTCTTCTTCCTTATATTTAAAGCGTACGCCTCAAGCTACCTTAGAGACATAACCTAGATCATGTTATTTCCAAATTTTGATGCAAAGAAAAGGTTCCAGGAACCTTTTTTGTTAGGGAAACGGAACGTTTTATTCCGGAAGGAAAACGTTTTTCTAAAGTAAGACATTTAAGTGATGGAATTGTGGTTTGAAAAAGTTGGCATCGCTGTTGCTATAGGACCCACGAGAGATCTGAAGTGAGATCGCAAACAAGATCACAAAATGTGAATAACGAGAGGGGAATTTTTATGTACGCATCAGCTTTTTGTCAGCAGAAACAATTTCATATGAGCCAAGAAAGTACACGTGAGTTTTTTAAATCACCGAGAAAAATTCAATTAAACGATAAGTTCAAAATGCTTCTGATTTTTACAGCTCTTGTTTTAAGTGCTCTTTCCTTTGCAGGTTCAAAAACACCAAAGCTTGCTGGAGGAAATGGAACCGCAACAGGTCGACCAAACTAATAAAAATACAAAAACGTTTTATATCACAACAATTCTCTATCCAGTTACGTTCGTAACATTCAAAAAATTCTTTATGTTCTTTTATAAAACGTTACGTTCTTTCCGACGCATCGAAAAGGTTCCTGGAACCTTTTCGGTGTGTTAATTAAGGGCAATTGGTAAAGCTAGCGAAGCCATCTTTAGGAAAGGTGTGCACGAGGCGAAGTTTCTTTTCACTAACAAGTGGTGCTAGGTCGTTTTTAAAACCCACTACAATTTTATTGCAGCCAAGGTTGGTTTCGAGTTCTTGTTTTAAATTATCCAGTTTGATTTCTTTTACGGTGTGTTTATTCATGAATCCTAACAGCAACGCTACATCATTGTGTGGGTAACTGCCACTAACGACATACCACTCATTGATTTGTGGATAGAGATCATTTGTGATTTCTAGTGTTCTAAAAATACCTTGATCACGGGATGATTTATTGGTGAGAGGAAACACTAAAAGTAGGGCCATTGCTAGTAAGAAAAAAGTCTTAAATCCAAAAATAATTTTTTCAATATATTTTGAAAATTGCATGATTCCATAACCAGCTAAGATCGCTAGTGGGGGATAAAGAGTCACCAGGTAATAACCCATTTTAACTTTTTGAAAACTTAGAAAGACAAAAACAAAAACAAAATAGCTAAAAAATGTTGTGAAAAGCTCGTCACAAACTTTGTTTTTAAAAAATTTAAAACTTGCCCAAATAGCTAGAAGGATCCAAGGACCCGTGTGAATAAATAGAGGGCGAGTATAAAGTAAATAATCACTAGCATGATTATAATGAGTCACACCGGAATTAACGGCACCACTAACGTGATTAAAATAACTAAAGAAGATATCTTCACGACCTTGAGTCTTAAGCAAAAGAAACCATAATCCCCAAAAACACCCAGCAATGATTAAAGAAATCCATGACCAAATATTTTTAAGCCCGGAAAATTTTTTGAATACTGCTTCGTGAAAAAACACTCCGGCTGGAATCACGATGGCAAGGAGTCCTTTGGAAAAAATGGCCAATCCTAAAAAAAGACCAGAAAGAAGCCACCAGCGTTTTTTTGTTGGAAATCTTTGTGCATTAAAATAACAAACCAAAACACAGAGAGAAAAAAACATGAATGGTAAGTCGGTGTTTGGGTAGCGCGAGAAACGCAAAAGTGGATAGGTGAGAAGGAGAAGTGAGGCAGAAAGAAAAGCATGTTCGCGCGAAGTTTTGTCTTTTAAAAATTGATAAACCAACAAAATGGTAGAAATGTTGAAAAGTGAAATAAATATTCGAGCTTGTGTGAAGCCCACTCCAAATAATTTAAAAAAGAATCCTTCCCAAATAAAAACGAATGGAAGGTGGTGGTAGAATTCTTTAAAGTAACTATCGTTAAGTTTTGGAATAAGCCAGTGGCCATCTGTCGCTGCAGTTTTTCCAAGTCCCGCGTAAAGATAGCCGTCAGCAAAAAAACCAGGAACCCAGGCAAAGTTTAACACTAAAGCAAAACTTACAAGGGCTAGAAACCAAAAATCTTCCTTGAGATTAATTTTCATTAACACCTTACTTTTTATAAACAGCTAAAAAGATCGGATAAGCTTTTTCGTTCTTTTCTACGGTGTGAACAATTTTTCTTTCCAAGAGTTCAATACTAGTTTCTTTGGCCCATGAAATATTTTGATCATGTGAAAAACCAAAATGATGAACACCCATATTTTTTGGATCTGGATGAAAAGTTCCATCTTCTTCATCGAGATCGATGATCGCAAGAATGCCATTTTTATTTAATTTCTCTTTAAGTATAGAAAGCATCGGGAAGGTGTCTTTTATATGATGAAAAGCCATCGCTGAAACAATCAAATCAAAACCTGTTTCTGGTAGATCGGTTTTGGTCATATCCATTAAATAGGATTTTGAATTATTTAATCCTTGAAATTTTCCGTTAAAAACCTCAAGCATTCCAGATGATGTATCAACACCTATTAAAGTGTTTGTCTCATTCAAGAACTGACCACCAAGAAGTCCTGTCCCACAGCCAATATCTAAAATTTTAAGACTATGGTCTTTAGGAAGAAAATTTTTAATTTCATTTGCGTATTGAATGTTGCGTTCAACTTTTTCAGGTGTATCCCAAGTTTTTGCCATTTCGGTAAAATGTTGCATCTAAACTCCAATATTAAAATGAATAATGAGCGCTTAGATTAACATTAGAAAGACTTGATTGAAAAGAGCACTCCCATTTCTGAGAGTGCTCTAGTTTGAAATAATGTCAAAAATTATGAACCGCGAATGACGTCGTTAAGTTTTGAAGAGACGATTTTTAACTCATCTGCTTTGTCGTGAATTTGCTGAGATGATTGAGCTGCTTCAGAAGCCATGTTGGAGTTGGCTTGTTTGTTTTTAGAAATAATCTCTTCAACTTTCTGTGAACTCGTTGAAAGGAGCTCGGAAATTTCTTGAGATGATGTTCCAGACATTTCAGCTAGCTTTCCAACTTCTTCTGCAACAACGACAAGTGACCATGCTTTTCCTGAAACTCCTAGCGGAATAGGGGTTGTGATGTAGTGGAAGTCTTCGCCTTTTTCTTTCAGCTGAAATTCAAGTGATTTTTTATCTGCAACAGATTTATTAACTTGATCCAAAATTAGTTTATTTTGTAATGGTTTCATTACGGCATTTTTATCAGGGTGAGAAATAACATTACCAGTACTATCTAAGAGAATCGCATAACCAACATCGTATGGTTTAATGCTATTAACTAAATCGATAACAGTATTTAAGGTAATATCTACAGAAACAATACCTAAAAATTTATCATCCAATAAAACTGGTACCGTTGGTGATGTTAAAACCAGTTTTTGGCCATCAGCGGTTTCATAATTATATGGTTCAATCATCATTTCAGCTTTGGTTTTTTTCGGTACGACATACCAATCACCAACTCGTCCATTGTCAGTATCACCATAGCGTTTTTTATTTTCGTTATCTTTTCCATCCCATGCATTTGGTTCCCAGAAAGTTCCTGAGCCGTAGTAAAATTTTTTCTCAGTTAAAACGTTGTCACGAATCATATCAACGAGCATGTCTCGATTATCTGTTAATCCACGCTTTTTCATGCTAACTAAGTTGTCTCTAAGTGTTCTTGCTCGAATAAATGCTTTATCAACGTCAGTATGAATAGAGTTGGCATAGCCTTGAGATATAGAAAGTGCTTTTCCGAGAGCCTCTTTTTCAATTAATTCAGATGACTTGGTATAATTGAATACCGTCATGACAATTAATGAGAGCACCACAACGGAAATGATCGCTACGGCCATGCGAGTTCGTAGGTGAAACCGATTCAACATAAAAAATCCTTGTTATTTTGACGTCATATCGGTCATTGTTAAGAATTTCTTATTTAA
>JAKLJM010000124.1 GCA_023151145.1 Bacteriovoracaceae bacterium
TTATCGCTTGTTCATCTCTGACATCGCATTGTTTTAAAATTAGTTTTTCGCTAAGTGCTCCTAGTTTTAATTTAAACTCTTCAGCTTTAGCATGATTACCTTGATAAGTCGCAATCACTGTGGCGCCAGTATTCAGAAAGCTGGTACTAATCCCTGACCCAATTCCACGTGTGCCACCTGTGACAATGACAATTTGGTCGTTAAAATTAAACATGAGATTCTCCTTCAATACATTTCTTATCTGAAATTTTTATCAATTCTTCTTTTTCTAATTTAGTTAAATAATTATCTACTTCGTGGGCCTGAATGACTCCGTAATTAGCAGCTCCGAGCCAACCAGACATAATGATTCCCACTGAACCAGCGTGAAAGGCACCATCAATTTCTTTATGCAAATTCATAGAAATAGGAAGGCCTTCAAACTTTGTTCCAAAACTTGTTCCCATCGGATGATGAGTATAGCGCTCGACAGTTAATGGAGTGGCGGCTTCAATATGATCAATTTTATTTCTAATATCAGGAACAATTTTCTCTAGACCAATTAATGCACGTTCAATGACATAGGCTTTTTGTTTTTCGTAATCTTCAGGCGATAATTTCTTCCAGTCTTCATAACGAGCATTCGATGAAGATACAATTGCATAATGATCTTTTAAATGAGGTCTGGTTTCTGGGTAATAAACTGAATATGTTTGCGAGCCAACTTCAGGAGAAAGAATAAGATCAGTAGAAAAATCTTGATCAATAGAAGTAAAAATTAAATCCCCAATAAAAGGCAGGGACTCATCTTTTTTAAGTCCCATATAAACTTGGCAAGAAGAAGTATTCAAGCGTACTTCTTTTGTTTTTTGCACAAAATCTGCACTGAAGTATTCCTCACCAATCATTTTTTGAACAGTAGATTTAATATTGGCATTTGAAACAACGGCTTTAGAAAAAATCTTTTGTCCTTTTACTTCAACTCCAAAAACTCGCGGAGTCTCTTTTCCATTCACTTGGACAGTCTCAACTAAAATTCGATCCACTTTAGACTGTAACTTTATATCGACACCATTTTTTAAGAGCTCTTCTTTCATCATATTGATCATAGTGTCAGTGCCACCTTGAAAAATATAAACGCCCTTACTCATAAAGTTCGAAAAAACAATTCCATAGGAAATGGCCGGGTCTTCAAGATTAGAACCATTAGCATAAACAATTGGCTCTAATAAAAAACGCGTTATATCGTTTCTATTTGGGAAAAACTTTTGAAACAACTCTCCATTTGTCATACTTGAATTGTCATAAAAATTCATATTTTGAAGTTCTGTAAAAAAAGCATCTACAGTAGATTTTTCAACTCCAAATTTTTCGATTAAAACTTTAGTAAAGTCTTCTTTAGTAAAATCTGTTTCTACATTGAATTGCGGGTTGATATAACGAACAGATTTCAACTGATGAATTCTGTCGGCGATTTCTTTACTCCAATATTTGCGACATGTTTTAATCATCCCCACTGGAAAACCGTGAAGCGAAACATCAAAGAAATGTGCCTCATCATGAGCATTTTTACTCATACGTCTAAACCATGTGGCAAAGCCTCCAAGTTTATTATGAGCTTCTAACAACAAGACAGATCGCCCATCTTTTGCCATTTTATTAGCTAAAGTAAGACCACCTAGTCCACCACCTACAACGATAACATCGTAGGATTTCTCTATAAGATCTTTTGTTTTATACAACATACCCAAATACTCGACTCTCAATTATTTTTTAATCTTCGTTTTCGTTGTTTGCTTTTTTTCTCAAAATTTGAAAAATACCGGCCCCAATTTCTCTATTCTCATCTTTGCTCACGAGTAGAGCATGGAAGACAACATCCCCATTTTGATTAACGTCTATATCTCCAGAAAGTCCGGGATAAAACTTGTTCCATAATATTTTAGCTGCACCTAAATCAGTATCAACCACATCATCTTCACCAATAAGTCTTACGACCACATCGTTTGTGTAAAGATAGATTCCACGTTTTCCGTCATGATCTTTTGCTCTAAAGTAAATATCTCCATTATCGATAATCTTTGGCATAAAATATTCAATTTCAGAAATTTGAGTATCACCTTCAAATGCAACTCTTTGAACATCTGTTTCATTTGCGCGATAGATCCCTTTTTTCCCATCGGCCAAAAAACCAATAAAAGCCATTTGTGACAAATTGTTAAGTGAAACAGTGTTAGACAAACCTTTAAATTGTGAAAGTTCATCGCCATCTAAATCGAGCGCTTTCACCACAGGTTTATTATCTTCCCCCACTAAGACGATGGCATCGACTAAATCTTCACCCCAATCATAACGTTTCCCAAAACGCATTTTTATCGCCATCGCCCCTTTTTGATTGAAGATTGGACGAAATAAGTAACTAGCAGGTAACTTCGTATTGTTAGTTTGTACTGACTGTCCCTCTGAAAAAAGAGAAGTTAATTGATTGTTTAAAAATTTATAAACGGTACGATCATTTTTCTCATTAGTGCCACGAAAATAAATTGTCCCATTATCTAAAATTTGTGGATAAGTGTAATAAGCAATTTGAAAACGAGAAGGATCTATAAGTTGAGTTTCTTCTAATGTTTCTAAATTAAAAACAAAAACTCCATCAGTCACGCCTTCATCGTAAAGACTATAGACAATATCGCCCTTATTATTTAGATCAGGATCTGTGACAAATCGTTCATCTGGAGCTGTAACAAAAATTTTACCAGCGGGATCAGTTTTTAATTTTCCCCAAACTCCTTGAGTCTGAGTTGATTCAATACTTAATACTTTAAAGGCAACATCTCCTCGATCGTTGATCACAGGCGTGGTGTTATTGATATAGCTCATTGGTGGTAAATTAAAACCATCATTAACATTCGCACGCGCTAGAAGCTCTGGGGCATCATAAAGAGTGCTGGTGATTGATGATACGGAAGTGTTGGAGCGAAAGGTGAAAAATGGGGATGCAAAACTCTGTTGAGTCACAAACGTTAACGCAAGAGTGAGAGAACAAATAGTAGAGTTGAAAATATTCATGGTTCAAATCCTTTTTCTGTTTTTAAAATAGACATGACGATCTTTATTCCATCGACCGCAGCTGAAGTAATTCCTCCAGCATGCCCTGCCCCCTCTCCACATGGATAGAGGCCCTTATGTGTTGTAGATTCTAGTGTTTCTTTATTTCTTAAAATTGTCAGTGGTGCGGAGGTGCGAGTTTCAGGAGCAATCAATAAAGCTTTTTCTGAAACAAACCCGGGCAACTGGTGATTAAATTTTTCAAGTGCACGGGCCAAATGATCCGAGATAAAATTGGGAAGAATTTCTCTTAAATCACTTCGCACTAATCCTGAAGGAGTACTGGTTTTAGGTAATGGTGCATTGGTGACTTTATGATCTAAAAATTCTTGTAATGTTTGAAAAGGTAATTCTTTTCCTGAAGCTTTTGCACGAGAAACTTCATAAGCTTTTTTCTCTATATTTGTTTGAAACTCTAAGCCACTTAAAATTTCTGAGGGAGAAAAATCTTTTCCGGAATTAACCGAGACAACTAAGGCGGCATTAGACCAACGAGAGTTTCTGGCATAGTTACTCATACCATTCACCACAATGCCTTCTCGATCAGTTCCCGATGAAAGAACATAGCCCCCCGGACACATACAAAAACTATAGGTCCCTTTCTTCGAACCTGGATCTTCCCAAGCCAATCGATAGCGAGCAGCACCCAACTCTTCCCTTCCTGCATATAAACCATATTGAATTTGGTCTATCAGTTCACGTGGATGCTCGATTCGAACACCGACGGCAAAATCTTTATGGGCCATGCCCACATTATTTTTTGCCAAATGATGATAAACTTCTTTGGCCGAATGACCTGTGGCCAAAATGACGTGCTCTGAAAACAACTCTCGTCCATCGCTTAAGCGAACGCCAACAACTTTAGATTCACCGTCGCGCTTTTCATAAATCAGTTCTTCTACTCGGGTGTTATAAAAAATTTCCGAACCTTTTGACGTCAAGTAATCTGAGATCTTATTAATCAGCAATCGAATTTTATTTGAACCAAGATGTGGATTTGAAAGATACGCAATTTCTTCAGGGGCACCAAAATCGACCATGCGATCCATAACGTATTGCACATAGGGAGCACTCGAGTGATGAGCTTACCATCAGAAAATAATCCCGCGCCCCCTTCTCCATAACAAACATTATTTTCAGTATCAAATTCTCCGTATCTCCAAAACTTGGCAATATGAATCATTCTACGGTGAGCACGATCTCCTCTTTCAATAATGATTGAAGGAACGCCATAATCCTGAAATCTTAACGCTGCAAATAAACCACCTGGACCAGCGCCGACGATGATAGGTTTGGTTTTTAATGGCCCCAAATCTTTGAACACTTCGTTTTTTCGCTGGAAACGTTCACCTTCTTTAATGGTGTCGAGATGATAGGTGTAGCGCGGCTTTTTTCCGCGATTCGCCCCTCTAGCATCAAGTGCTTTAGAGAGAATGTGATAGTCCACTACCAATGGAAAATGAACTTCCAAGTATTGGTCTAAGTCGATATCGAAATCAATTGTAAATTGTATTTTTTCTGCCATAGAAGTCTAAGTCTTGTTTCTTGTCCTAAAATTTATTTGCTTATAAACTATAGCCTCTGACATTCACAATGACGAGGAAATCGAGTCAAAAAAGCGTAAAAGTTGAGGATAATTTGATGAATAATTCACTAAAAGTTGCCATGGTTGTCATTGGAGACGAGATTCTAAATGGGCGAACCACCGATCTAAACGCAAATTGGTTGGCAAAATTTCTTTTTAAAGAAGGCATGCTACTGACTTCCACTCATTTTATTCGTGATCATGAAGTCGAAATAATGAATACTTTAAATCGTGCACTCGACCAAGCAGATATTGTCATAACGTCAGGGGGCATTGGACCAACGCTTGATGATATGACTAAAAAGTGCTTAGCGAAAATGTTTGGAAAAACGATCAGTGAAAATCCTGCGATCATCCCTGTGATTGAAGAAAATTATCGTCGTTTTGGACGTACTTGGAATCCGGGGTTAAATTTTTATCACCATTTCCCAGAAGATTTTTTGGCCATCAATAACCCCAAAGGATTGGCGCCAGGATTAGGCTATTATTTAGCTGATAGAAAAAAACTTATTCTCTCAGGCCCTGGAGTTCCCCGCGAATTTCATGAGATGGTTAGTAATGAATTTTTTTCTTTGATTCAAAACTATTTTTCTGGTCGCTTTGTTAAAAATTATCAAACAATTGTGCGCACACACTCAGTTCCAGAAGAAAAAATCTTCGGTGAACTCGAACCAGAACTTTGGAGTAAATTAGAAAAGTTCGGAAAAGTATCCTCGCTTCCCCATACAATTGGAATAGATATCATCATTTCGTATAATGGCTCTGAAGAAAATCATCAACTCACACAACAAAAAATTAAAGAAATTTTTGAACAATCAAAAATGCATGAATTCGTATGGCAATATGGAAATTTAAGTTTGTCAGAAATGATTCTTAAAAAAGCCACGGAGAAAAAAATCACATTTGGCTTTGCCGAATCTTGCACTGGTGGACTGACATCTTCTAAGTTTACTGATCTCTCTGGATCTAGTGTTTGTTTTATGGGGACCATTGTCAGCTATGATAATTCAATTAAAGAAAAATTTTTAGCGGTTAAAAGTGACACCTTAAAAACTTTCGGTGCCGTAAGTGAACAAACAGTAAAAGAGATGTGTGAAGGTGGGAAAAAAGCATTGAATGTAGATATCTGTGTAGCGATCACGGGAATTGCAGGCCCCACAGGAGGGAGTGTTGAAAAACCAGTTGGTACCGTCTATTTTGGAGTCCATTCAAAACATGGGACCCATACAGAGACAACTGTTGCTCCTGGGGATCGTACACGCAAAAAAGATCGATTCTCGGATCGAGCACTTCTCTTATTATTAGAGGAAATTCAAAAATTTTAGTTTTTATTTACCAGATCTCTGAGTTGAAATTTAAAGTCATTTAATTCCTCGCCATCTAAACTGGCGAGGCTTCTTTTAGCATTGGCCGCTTCACTTGGTAGTAGTCTTCCACTTTTCTCTAAAAGTGTCAGCATATGGGCAATTTGTCGTTTCTCAATTCTAGATTCAACACTACTTAGTTCTTCCGGTGTGTTTTCTTTTTCACCTAGACGGTTAAAATGATTTTCATTTTCATAGGATTCCGAAGCATGCAACTCAACAATTGCAGTACTAAGTGAAAACAAAACCAAAAGATAGAGAAACATTTTCATCAACAATTCTCCAGAAAACTTTTATGAACATTGTTTGTAGACCTCTACAAACAAGTCATGAGTAAGTATCGACGAAGGCTGCTTTTTTCTTGAGTATTTTTGTCGGATTAAGGTTCGGCACTATGAAAATAAGGACTTAAAATAGCAACATCAATTCGATTTTTAAAGCGAGTTAGGCCGTTTCGCCAATAAATTGAGTCAAAATACCCGAGTGAGAAAGTTTTATCATTGATGCCAAATAGCTAAAACTATAGTGATCAATCGATTTAATAAATATCGCAACATTCAATCTAACATAATGAAAGTGTGAGGAAATGATTAAACTCTCAGCAAAAAAATTCCGATAATTCAAAAGAGCTTTGTCGGATGTTTAGCTTAGGAAATAGAAAATCATGGATCGAATGGGATTAAAAAAAATTCAAGTGATAATGAATTTGAAAAATTTTTTTTCATCGTTCTTTCTTTTGACTACAGTTCTATTTCTCGTTGGATGTATGCCTGATAGTGCGACGAAAAAAACCACAAAAAAATCTAATGCTACCACTGATACATCGACGACGAATCCCACTTCTCCAAATTTCCAAAACGATGTCAATTTTATTCAAAACGGTGCAGAGATTTTTAATAGCACGGTAACTGTTAATTTACCTTTTAGTGATTCGATGTATTTGAGAGGGAAAAATGTAGATCAATACATCAGACAAAGTGTTAACAACCAACAGATATGTTTGGCCTTAAGAATTAATGACACATCTTTTAGTGATATCGTAATTGTTTCTGCTCGTTAACAAAGTTTTTATAATTTTAGCACTCAAGAAAGAGAATATTATTATATTTTTGGACCAAACGATGAAGAAAGTAATAAGAGTTTTTGTCAAAAAACTGGACTCATCAATAAACTGACAAGTCTATACCCTACTTTGACTCACGGATTAAAATATTCTTTGAAAACGATGTGTCCAACTGCCTGTACAAAAACGGTCTATACCGCAAAGGCCCTTGAAACCTATTCAAGCTCTGGTGCTGTCCATAACTCTTTAACTACAACCAATCTGGTTTTTAAAATTACCAATTTACCTGAAAACAACACCTCTACTCCTCAATCATGTACAGTATCTGAAACGTGTAAGGCCCAAGGATATGATTGCTGCAGTTTAGGTCAATGTGTGCGTGACTTAGAAGTAAAATCTTCTACTAACACAGAGAGTTTGGAGTTTTTACAAGCCAAGGACGATATTTTATCTAATCCAAATAACATATATAATTATCCACAATTTTATCATATCTGCTCTCAACCAGTGAACACGATTCCTGATACGACACCTCCAGTTGATCCAACGT
Source organism: Bacteriovoracaceae bacterium (assembly GCA_023151145.1). Taxonomy (GTDB): domain Bacteria; phylum Bdellovibrionota; class Bacteriovoracia; order Bacteriovoracales; family Bacteriovoracaceae; genus Bacteriovorax. Next base: position 7,650 of record JAKLJM010000124.1, read on the forward strand.
CAGAAGCGCTGATGCGAGTGGAGAAACTAAAAACATTGTATGAATGTCTCAACCGAGTTGAAGGAGAAATGGGTCTGTGTTCAATAGAGTACGATGCTCCTAAAGTTTTTGATACGAGTAAAACCATTTCTCAAAATGAAGCTTTAAATATTGGTGTCTACTCTGCTTCGCCGGACGACAGAAGTTTTAAAGATACATTTACCAATTTAAATGTTGATAAACAGGCCAATATTACAATTGAAAAAATCTCTTATGGTGGAAAAACGCTTTACCATGTTGAAAATTATTTGAATGTAGCAAATACGAATAAGGCAACACTGGTTAACGATTATGTCACCATTAATCCAACAAATAATTATCTCTTTGCTCAAGAAAATATCGAAGCAACTGATGACAGCTTAACATCGGGAACTAAGGTCGTAATAAAAAAACTACCGCCTGATTCCGAAGTGATGAATAAAAAACTCATTATTACTTATCGAACTGATAGCTCTTGTCTGGCGATTAATTCATCCTTAGCTAAATGTGAAAAACATTATATTCAAGATCAACGCTCAGAAGGTGCAGCGACAAAACTTCTCCTCTCTCGCATGCCTATCACCGATCATTATACTGGCTCGATGGAAAAACAATCCTTCAAATTACCTCGTTATGCCGATGTTGATAAAACAATTACTGTTACTTTAGATGGACAAAATTTAGTGAGAGATACTGATTGGGAATTAGTGAAACAAAACCCACAAAGTTCAGTAAAACTCATTGGTCTAAAAACCGCCGGCCCAGGCCAAAAAGTAAAAGTTGGCTATTACGTAGATCGATTAAACCATCCTAATATCGCTCAATCTTCCTTACGAGCCTTAGCATCGATTCAATCTCTTTGTACCTGCCAAGGTAGTGAATGTAATTTAAAACCCATTTATAACACTTCAAATACGATCGTTGATTACCAATGTATTTACCCTCAACCGTTGGCACAAGAGCCACCGCTAAATCAAAAAATTTACCTAAGCTCTAAAGCTGTACCGGTAAGGTTTTTTGATGCTGCCACTTCTCAGTATGTGGCAGAGCCAAAAACTGGTAATACTCAAGAAGGTAAAAAGTTTGAATACACTAAAGGTGATCTAAAAAATCCTAATAACTTAACAAGCTATGTAGGATTTAATGAAATTTATGGTTCAATCTCTACGGCCGCAGGAGCAGCTAAACCTCCTCGTGAAGTTAACGTAAAAAAAGGAAGAACCTACGACATCTACGTCGATCAAGGTTCATTCTCAAGTTGTTTACAGTGTGGAACTGATTATTATTCTCAATTAAATAGGGTCTTCCCTTTTTCTCAATTCGGTGGTGGTGTAGAACCAATGCGTACAATCTCATCGCGAGTTGAAGGAAACTCTGTTCGCTCTGATGATATGCTTTTTGGACGTGCCTGTTTTGTTCCTGCTTCAATGATTCCATGGTCGCATCGACCTGCTTTAAACGTTGAAGATCAACGCCGCAATAGAATGGGATTGCAACATTTTTATTTCTCGAATGGCTATCAACGTGATTGGTACGGTTTTGATTATGGATCAATCATTGGATCTTTCGATGGCGTGAAATGGTTTTCTATTGGAACAAAAAGAAGAATTAAGGCCGATGGAAATAAAATGTTCATTGCGGTTAACGGTTATTTTGGTGATCAAACAGTAGAAAGCACTTATAATATTACTGTGATTGACGCTTCCATTAATCAGTATGCTGATGGATTAGCAACAACCGATAAAGACTCTGACGGAGCAGAATGCCAGCGCTACCATCAATGTAGTACTGATCAAGATTGTTCTGCGACTCTAGGCTACGATTATGTCTGCTCAAACGTGAGTGAACTAAATACTTTGTGGCCCGTTTTCGATGATAATGGAAATGAATTGGCCGATGCCTCAAATGACATTACTCGACTCTCTTCAATCTTAAAAATTTCAGATACTGCTTCAAAAAGATGTGTGTATCGCGGTAGAGGGGCCATGTGTTCTCCAAGTTATGCCTCACTTGGAACAAACACTAATAACGTTTTTAATGGAACAGTAGAGCCAGCCCATCATGTCTGTTCGGCAAATACTTCATGTCAAACGATTCTCTCACCTAGTGGCACGGCCATCAGTGCCTTTAATACACGTATTTCTAGATATGCTAAAACGATGCGCGAAGTATTTAGTGATGGTTCGGAAGATTGGTTTGGTCTACGTGCCAAGCTTTTAGGACGTCCACTTAACTATAAAGGTGAAGAGCCTATTCCGGCTCAACTGGCCGGTAACCTCAGCTCAAATAAAGTAAAAGCACTGTGTGTCCCAGGAAGAAATCCAACAAGTATTACATTTGAAAGTCAAAACGTTGCAACGTCATTACCTGAGTATGCAGGTGACCCTGTCCAAAATATTGGTGTGACCGTAAAATCCACAGAACAAGCTGATGAACAATATCTCAATAGTTGTTCGGTCGTTGGCCTTGATAAAAACTATTTTTACATCACTCAACCGCAAACCAATCAGACAGTAGATACCAACATTCGTTCATTTGCGGCGACCCAGAACATTCCGACAAATGCGTTGAAATTAGTTCAATCCGTTATGCAATCTAAAGGTGTTAATCTTGATATTTTCAAATCCCCTACCGCCAAGCTTCAAGCTTTTTCAGTAGTTGAAAATAGTTGTTTACGAGCACCGGGGGCGAGTTGTTTTTCTGATCAAGAATGTGCGCCATCAAAACCCATTACGGACAAAGTAAAACTTATTTCCAGTGCTGACCCTACTCTTGCGGCATTATTAAATTCCTATGAAATTAAATTTTGGCAAGAAGAGCTTATTTGTTCTCAAAAAGAAAGCAAGCTAAGTGCAGCGTTTGATCCTAAAAATAATAAATGTTGTCGCGACGTTGGCAAGTCAATCAGCATTGGTATGTCAGATGGAACGAATAATATTAATTATGCCAATGTTCCAGGTATTGATGTCAATTTAAACTCTCCGTCTCGTTATTCACGTGTCAGTACAATTTATCAAAAAGTAAAATCTGGTGATTTAAAAAATATTTCTTACAGAAATACAAACTGTGAAACAGATGGAACACCGGCTTGTTACAATACAACAAATTTAGAGAATCAATTTTTATCTCTTGACTACTTAGCAACCAATACTGCGTGTTCAGAATCGTGGGTACGTCCCTTTGCCTCTGGTACCAGAGCATGGAATGCCTCTGCTGGTCAAAAAATTTCGTCCGCTGTCTTTAAATGT
>JAKLJM010000125.1 GCA_023151145.1 Bacteriovoracaceae bacterium
CCGGCCAATGGAAGTTCAAAGAGAGCAGCAAGGGATTGTGGGCCAAATCCATGACCGACTTCTTTTACCAATAAGGGAATCTTCAAGCCATCTAAGGCCAATTTTAAAATTTCTAAGGGTGAACTCTGCAGAACATCACCTTCAGGTTGAAACCATTCTTGTAATAGATTGATATGAATAAACAAGGCATCTAATTCTAATTTTTTACAAAGTTCATCTAGAAGAAAAAGTTTATTCAACTTAATAAGCTCTTCAACTTGAGCGATGCCAATATTTCCAAAAAGTGGCAAATCTGGACCAATGATTTTTCGAATATCAAAATCGTTTATCCGTTCATCGCTAAAAAGTAAGGGACGAATGGAACCAAGGCCCATTCCCAATCCGAATTCGTGAGCAATAGAGGCTAAATTAGAATTTAATAATTTCGCTTTATCCGTTCCACCTGTCATAGATGAAATCCACAAAGGAGCACGAACGGTTTTTGATAAAACTTTTCTTTCTAAATTTATTTTGGGAGTAGCAAATAGTGGCTCGTAATTAAAACGCTGGTCTAAAATATGTGCGGATGTTTGTGAAGAGGCGGACAATAAAATATGTCCCTCTTTTCTTTCAAAAGAAGAATCATCTGAACGTAAATTTTTTCCAAGCGAATTTTTTGAGTTCATCATCACCATTGGATCTCGATTTAGCTCTCGTCTATACCTATTTACTCAATAGGTTTTAAGCACATTGTTTTTAAAGTAAGAGAGTTATCATATCTTACCAAAAACGTCATAATTATTTGTACCTTTTATAGCACTTAACCCCATGTTTTTTCATGGTTTATGCTTAGTGCAACGGAAATCTAGAGTGTACAATGCGAGAACAGAAAATGGGTTAAGGAATAACCACGATAAATTCGGCCTTTTCTTCTTTTAAAAGCTTTAAAATTTTATCTGGATGGCCACGATAAAGTTCTTCGTTGGCAGCATTGAGGTTGGTGGCCAAAAAGAGTTCTGAAATATTATGTTCACGGGCCTCTTCTAAAATTTTTTTCAAACGATAGGGAGTATCCATGAGAATTTTTACATATTTTTGACGACTTAAATCTGCCCACTGCCGATTGCGCTCAGTTTGATCTTTAGCTAAAAAACCATAAAAATGAAATTTACCACCTTCATACCCAGAAAGGGCCAAAGCCTGAGAGATGGAATGAGGAAAGGGAGACATTGAAACTTTGATCCCTTCGCGATGACATAGATCCACAAGTTTTGTGCCTGGATCACAAAAAGCCGGTAATCCACCGTCACTCATCACAAATACATGATTTCCACTTTTTAAAAGTTTAAGTAGTTCCAAAGATTTTTCATTGGCAGTATGTTCATTTAGATAATGAAATTTTTCAATCCATTCACGAGGGAAACCAAAAGAAATCCACTGTCGTCTGGCCGGTTTAGCATCTTCACACACAATGATTGTTGATTCAGGGTGATCAGTAATGGCCTTAAGAATAAGAGCGTGTGCCACCGGCTCCAGAGGCAGGCCTTCGGCAATCGGTGTTGGGATAAGTGTTAATTTTCCATAGTTTTTCATTTCACTCGATCAATACCCAAGAACCTGCTATAAGGCAATGATGGAAAAGACAAACCCTGAAAAACTTATTCACCAAAAACGCTTTTTTTATTTCATTACCCCTTTAGGTCTTGAACGTGTGGTTCAATTAGAAATTGAAGAAAAATTACTGCTTATAAAAGCTGACTATAAAATTCACGAAATTTCCCCTGGGGGAATTGAACTTAGCGCCACTGTGGCCGATATTTTACAACTTATTCCCTACTTTCGAGGTGTCACAAGAATTCTGATGCGCCTAGGAAACGAAGCTAGTTTAAATTTATATAAAACTACCGTGAGAGATTTACCAAAACTCTTTCAAAAAGTTTCAAAATTTCACTGGAATGACTATCTCAATGGAGATGTGCCAGAATATGTTATCAGTGCTAAAAGTTCTCGCTTATTTGATTCAAGAAAAATTGAAAAATCATTTAGTGATGGAATTTTGCGCCACTTTCAAATGCGACCACCAAAAGCCATTTATTTAAAACGTAAAGACCAACTTCCAAAGACAACTCTTTATGTGCGTTTCCAAGACGATATGATGACTGTTTCCCTAGATCTTTGTGGAGAACGATTGGATCGTCGCAAAGAAAAATTAATGACGACAGATGCCCCTATCAGAGAAAGCATCGCCCACAATATGCTAAGAATTTTAGGTAAACATCTAGAGACAAATAAAAGCTATCGACTCCTCGATCCTTTTTTAGGTTCAGGGACAATCCTAAAAGAGGCGATTCATTTTGATGATTGGCTATCCGTTAGAGCAAATGAGCATCGTTTTCCTTTTGAAACTTTTCCCATTCTAGAAAAAGACTATATAGACTATCAAAAAACAGAGATATTTAATGAACGACAAATTCTCTTAGGAAATAAAAAATCATTGGCGCTCACTCATTTCCTAGGATTTGATATTGATGAATTGGCCTTAAAGGCCGCTCGTTTAAATTTAGAAGGGGAAATTAAAACAGGGATTAAAATCCAACTTAAAAAACAAGACCTATTTGAACTGAAAACTCTTGAAGACAACACATTTCCAACGATAGTGGTCACCAATCCACCTTACGGCGAAAGATTATTAAAAGATATCCCCAATGACTTCTTAAAACAAACAATCGAAAAACTAGAGCAATTAGGCTGTGAAATATTAGTGCTGGTTTCTTTGAAAGAACAAACAAAAAAGATATCTAAAAACGTTGTGGAAAGAATAAGTTTCTCAAATGGAGGTTTAGACGTAGAGTGTATAGTGATTAAAAAATAATTCCATTTTTATTTTTTTAAGTCAGTATATTTTGGGGCATTTCCTTTTGAGAGTTCCACTGGATATTTCAGCTCGTTTTTTTCTATCTTTTCAAGAGAGGCACTTTCAAGATCAATACCCGTTTTTTGACAAATACGAACTAAATAAAGAAAAACATCCGCGACTTCATCTTTCACGTTTTGATATTTAGGGTGCTCGCTGGTCAATTGATTACTTTCGTCTTCACTCATCCATTGAACAATTTCTAAAAGTTCAGCACACTCTACACTTAAGGCCATCGATAAGTTTTTCACCGAATGAAATTGATCCCAATCTCTTATAGATGAAAAATTCGACAATTTATTTTCAATATTTTTTATATCCATCCGTTCTGTCCTCAACCACTTACTACCTAAAATGTCCAGGCCAAAATTCTACTTATTTTTTGTCCCTGACCCATCTCAATAATTTGAATTTCTTTTGCCTTGTTTTTCTTACACTCATCAATCAAATAAGGAAGATTCTCTTTTTTTGAAATTAAAACCGTAAAAAGTTTTATTTGATGTTTATAATCAAAACTTTCATTAATCATTTTTTTTACAAACTCAAGCTCCCCTCCGGGAAACCATAGTTCATTTGAAACACCTGCAAAATTTCGTGCAGATGAAATTTTTAATTTTCTATTTTTCTCTAGATTCGTTTTTTCAGCCTCTTTTTTTGAACTATAAAATGGTGGATTACATATTGAGAAGGTGAAGCTTTCATCTGCTTCAATAACATTCTTAAACATGGCATTTTTGTCTGTTTGTTGCCTGATAGAAATAAAATTATCTAATTTATTTTCGCAAACAATTTTCTTCGCCGACAGGACTGACTCACTAGAAACATCAACTCCTAGCATTGACCACTGATACTCTAAAACACTAAGAAGAGAATAAATGGCATTTGCTCCTACTCCAATATCAATTCCTCTGACTTTATTAAGATCAATATTCATTTTTTTTAAGAGATCGGCCAAATGATGAATATAGTCGGCCCGACCAGGGATAGGGGGACATAATTGATCTTTAGGAAAATCCCAATAACGGATATTATATTGTGAAAAAAGGAGTGCTCGATTTAGTTCTTTTACCGCTTGTGGGTTTGAAAAATCAATCGTCCACTCACCTTCTATAAATGGATGCTTCATCACAAAAGAAGAGAGTTCGCAGTTAGATTTCAGCAAAAGAGGAAAATCATAATGCCCACGATGCTTATTTCTGGGATGAAGCTGAGGTTTTGTTTTATTCTTTTTTTTAATCACAACATCACTTGGATTGAATGAATTCGTGTTCGTAAACTTTTGACTTAACGGTAATTCCACTTTGATAAGGAATTAAATAATATTCCCCAGGAATAAGTGTGGAAACGAATTCACCACTTAGATTTTTAGTATTTGAAGAATTAAGAGTTAATAGCTTTTCTTTACCTTCTGGTGTGATAATTTTAAATACTTTATCCACACTTTTTATCGAAGCGGCCTTAATCCATAAACAAAGTTTTTCATCTCTTTCAACATCAATTATCTCTCCGACATAGGATTGATCTTTTCTTTCAATTTTTCTGTTTTTTAATTTTGTAAATAAAACATCAGATTTATTAATTTGAAAAAAACCTTTGATCAAAGGCCTTACTGAGCGATCTTTTAATAACTGAATCATGTCTTCAGTTAAATGGGATAAATCTACGTTTTCAAAAAAAGTAGTGTAAGGAGTTAAGTTTTCATTAGAATTAAGAATTTCAGTATCAAAACGAAAATGTTCAATTCCCATGTCTTCCAGCGTTGGTATTTCTGAAATTAAAGAGTGGTCTTTTGTATTGAACATAAAAGTACCATGAAGATTTTCAATTAGAGGAAAACCAGAATGAGGACTTTCTTCACTTGTACCACTAGCACGAATAAAACCCGCTTCATCAACTCTTGTCGATGAGAGATGATCTTTTCCATCAAGTGCGGATAATAAATTTCTTGGAGTATAAAAAAGAAGAATTGGGCCAAAAACCAAAAGTTCAAACTCCATTTGAGAATTCAGTTTTTTTAGTTCACTAAGCATTTCTTTCAATTTTTCTTTCGGGATCTCAAGTGAAAGAATCATTTTTTTTAATTCTTGCCCACCGTATTCCATCCACTTTAAAAGTCCTGCGGTATTGTGATTTCCCGTTTCTAAAATGAGTTCTATTTCCATCCAAGAATACTCGGATTTTATAAATTCAAAAACTCCAGGATCTTGCACTCTTATTCGAGTGAATTCATGTATGGGAAGAGATTTAAATAATTCTTTATTTTTAAAAAAACGATCTTCAGTTTGTAAAACATCCCAAACTAGAATTGGGCGAAGTTTTAGATTTTTTATTTTTTTGACGAACGCACTAATCTCACGAACATCTAACGTTCCAAAACGAGAGAGTTCTTTAATTCCGACCAGCACGTCACCGCTGACGTTATATTTAGTCGTTAACTGTGAAAAATCGTTTAAACTCGATTCGTTGCGAATAAGAGAAATAAAATTTTTAGACATAATGACTCTCCACTTTTTTCATGGATTCATTTTTTTGATTTTTATGTCTGATGATATTAAAACGCTCGACACCTTCGACGAAAGGAACCATTACTAAAAAACCAGGTTTTGATCGCTCAATTGGTTTTTCTGATAGTGTCTTTACCCAAGGAAGTTTTAAAGTTTTTGTTTCGCCTTTAAAAGTCATTATTTCTAATTCATCATTTGGGTGAAAGGCACTGCGCACTTCCATCACAATTCCTTTATTGGCCACAACGTCCATGACAACGCCCGATACCACATAGTCGTTTTCATCGTGTTCTCTTTCATCATAAATTGAGGTATGATCAGCACTTTCAATGAGCGAAGCCGTAGTGTAGTCTCGATGAGCTAGTTTTCGAAGCTCCGTTTCCCATTGAAGAATATTAGTTGAAACAAAATGCCCATGGGTTTTATAAAAACTCAATGCCTCGGAGTAAACCTTGGCCACAGTGCCCGCATAATGATGAGACTTGTTTCGCCCCTCAATTTTCAAAGAATCGATACCTGCATGTATAAATTCTTCCAGAACCCTCACCCCTTCAAGGTCTTTTGAGCTCATGAAATAAGCATTGCGCATTTTTTGTGCCTGTTCACTTTCAGCATTTTTAACGTCATTTAGAAAATCTATACTGTATTCAAAACGACAAGAATGAGCACAACCGCCGCGATTACTATCACGACCTTGGGTATAGTTAGAGATGACGCAATTTCCAGAATAGGCCATGCACATAGATCCATGGACAAACATTTCCATCTCAAGACCCGTTGCCTCTTTAATTTTTTTTGCCTCTTTAATCGTCACCTCGCGACCTAGGACCACACGAGTAGCACCCATTTTTTTCCAAAGTTTAGCGGCTTCAATATTTAAACATGAGGCTTGAGTAGATAGATGAATGGGAATTTTCACATGTTTTTTTATTGTTTCGATGACACCTAAATCTGAAACAATAACGGCATCGGTGTTTAGAGCTTCTAGATCATGGAGAAATTCCGGAAGCTCTTCTAAATCTTTATCGTGAAGAAAGCTATTTAATACGACGTAAGTCTTAGTTCCATGTTTATGGGCGAATTCAATTCCTTCAAACAATTCATCTGGAGTAAAATTCTCGGATGCTTGTCTGAGACCGAATTTTTGTCCACCTAAATACACGGCATCTGCCCCATACAAAGTGGCCACTTTTAATTTTTCGAGTGATCCTGCCGGACAAAGAAGCTCAGGAACCCACATAAACACCTCTAGAATATTTCTTTTACACTGCAATAATTGGCCTCTTTTAATACCAAAGAAATCGAATAGAATAAAGATGTTAGTGAGAAAATAAGGCTTATAACT
>JAKLJM010000126.1 GCA_023151145.1 Bacteriovoracaceae bacterium
TTCCATGCTCGTGCAATTAAATTACTATCTCTGTCAATAATGAGACTGAGCTGTGGACGATTGCTACCATTGCGATTCAAAGCGAGTTGAAACAATCCAGTCTCACCATTGTCATCTGTTTTAGAAAATCCTTGAAATCCAGCAGGATGACTATGTACCAAAACTACTGCAAAATCTTTTTGTTCAGCGAGCTTTAAATGTCGAAGATATGTCTCATGCTTAAATGTTACTTGTGTCGTGGTCGATACAATAATCTCTGCATCAGGGATTGGATAAACTTCTCGCGACAAAAATCTTTCTTCCTTTTTGCCTGTCCATATATCGCTCTCAATCTTAGAGCGTCCACACAGCAGAAAAGCAGCCCCTTCCTTTTCGTTATCCCTAAAGGTAAGCGCTTTAAGTTGCTCAAGATGCTCTTCCTGTAACGTAAGGGTATAGCTTGTCATGCACTAGCCTCTGCGAGAGCTTTTTGAATAGCTTGCATAAACGTATGAAGGCCATCAATTCCCGGCCTCCAAGTGCCGCCAGGTAAATGGCGCGACCAACGTTGATAAGTTCGAGATTGAAAGACATGATTTGCCTCAGTAGCCTTAGCCTTTCTCTGCTCATTTTTTAGTATAACTTCTGGAAAATTATAGAACATATCCAGTGGCGTATCTCTATAGCCAGAAGGTATGAGTATCAGAAGCTCAACCTCATCGAGGTTGTATTTTCCAACGGGAAGTTTCCACTTTGGAAAAAGTACTCCACGCTGGCTCCCGTCAACAATCTCTTGATACTCATACCCCTTTTCTTTGAGGTAATCTCTGTCTGATTCTGGCAAAAAAGACATAACTACCCCTCAGTTGTTTGGCACTCACCAGTAAAAAAGTGTTCGCGTCCCAGTGGAGTTAGATCAATTGTTTCGTTGTCACCAACCGGTTGGTCATCATGTGGACCGTTTATTTTCAGCCAAACACAAGCGTTAGGCTTTGCACCAACAAGACTCTTAATTTGTAGTCCCGTAATTGTCTGGCTTTGCCAATCAAAGGGTTTTTGATCAACAAGGATTTTATAAACTTCTGGCTTGTTTTTGTTATTGCTATCGCTCACGTTTTCTCCTTTTAGTTTTTATCTTTTGGTGGGCAGGGATCATTGCCGTAGCTATTTTTTTCGCCAATTCGCCCATTGATTTTGTGAATAACGTGTTCTGTTTCAGATCGCTTCGCCTGACGACGACCTTCGGTTTCGGCGTTAGCCTTTGTGTGGTGAGTGGAGATTGTTTTTCCACCCTGCTTGTTAGCCCAACCGTTACCATTAGGTACGGTATGAACAGGTTTCTTGCTTGCCATATATCCTCCTATGACATTTTTCTTAAAATCGCGTCATTGCGACTTTATATGTGACTATTATGACACATTTGCCCGCCAAATCAACCAAAATATCTCAAAAAAATAATATATTTTATGAGATTAAAATGCAGTATTTATGCATACTTGACACAATCTACTATAATATTTCTTACTAATTGCTTGATTTTTATGAGAAATGCGCCGAATATATAGCTTAGGAGTACCATATGAGCAATATCCAGCAACCCCTTAATAAAACTGCTTTCATTAGGGCGCTAGATAGCCGAAATATTTCTCAGGCTGTCTTAGCTCAAAAAATCGGCGCAAATGAGAAGTCTTTTTCGCGATGGATCAACGATGGCTACATTCAATCTCAGTATTTATGGGATTTAACTGAGGAGCTGGATTTGTCAGATGAAGAGCTCGACGAAATCTTGATGCTTCCAAAATATAATGTCTTTTTTCGGAAGAAATATTTGGGAGAAGTTCCAGATGATGTGGAACAACGTGCAATTGATTTTGCAAAAACATTATTTGGTCTCACCTATTTAAACTCCAATGCTAGATTTTGCCCTCCTAATGTATCTAAACTGGAGTCAGATACTGAAGTTGCAAATCAAATTCGCCGGTATACCAAAATAGACTCTTTCAGAAATCTCCCTGGAATTATTTCTGGCCTGGCCGAACAAGGCGTGGAGGTGACGGTTGTCCCATTCGAGAAGCTTGGATTAACTAGCGATGGAGAGCATGAGCAAGCTTTCTCGGTAACCGACGAAAAAAGATGTTTGATATTTTTAGATGCTTCTTCTCCCAAAGAGCGCTTGATTTTCAATTTATGCCATGAGCTTTGTCATCTCTTTAGGCCAGATCTAGAGTTCTCCAGCAGAGAAGAGAAGTTTTGTAATGCAGTCGCATCTGAACTCGTCTACCCAAAATCTTTTTTTGAAGCTCATCGAGAAACCATCGAAAAAATAGTTCAAAGTAATTCCGGTCAATCCATTGTTAACTTGTTAAATGTTATTAAGGAGAACTTAGGTGGAGAAATTTTTGGAATTTCCCTTCGACTTAAAGCCTTAGGATTTTTCTCACAAAAAAACTCACTTCACCAAAAAGTTATCAGCTACTCTGAGGATTCATTTAATCGTTTACCACTATTTGAAGTTCACGTCTTCTCTGATTTTAACCCGAGCAGCCACGAGGCGTTTTCTCGTTTCTGGAGCGGCTCCCAAATAGAAAGTAGCAACTTCTTAAGATTCTTTTTTCATATTAAAAATGCAGCCATTGGAGGCGCGATTTCATCTAGGAAATTTTCTGAGCTTTTTAATGTGGATATTGGACTAGCAGATGAAATTTTCCATAAATGGAAAATGGACTTACAAAATGATCTAAACGTGTCAAATGGATGAAATTGTTATCTGCGACACTAATGCCGCCATTCATTTAGCTATTATATGTCCAGAGGTTCTTAAAACGCCCGATGATCGATGTAAGATTGTAATTCATGCGATTGTAAAGCAAGAGGTACATAAACTAAATCAAAATGAAAATAAGAAAAAACGCCTTGGAACTGTACTCGATTTTCTATTGAAAGAAGTTACGACGGATAGCAAAACTCATCTTCCACCAAAAGACAAAGAGATAAAACACCATCGAAGAATTCAAAAGTTTGAAGGCGGTCTTGATCCACAATTCGTATCTTCTGGTTCGAGTCATCAGGACCGATGTTTTTTAATTCTCGCAAAGGAACATGGCGCAAAGTTATTAACTAATGAGAAAACCCTATTCAACTTAGGCGTAGCTTTTCTTGGCACTGAAAGTACTTGGAGGACATCAAGTGCACTTGAGAAGCTACTAGAACTACAAATTATCACAAATGATATTGTTCAAAATGGCCTCAATTCAATGGGACAATTCGAGGAAGAATTACATCCTGCCTGTAAAAATAAAGTCCGAGAACTAGGATTTACCTGCTCTTGATTAAGATTTAATAACCCACTAAATGAAATTTTCTTCGTCTTTTATAGCTCCGCCATGTGCGAGCCATTGTCGAGTGGCCCATCCATATACTGATGTTTTCTAGAGCTTGTCCTTTCGACAGCATCAAATCAGTGAAGCCTTTGCGACCACCATACAATGTTGTTCCTTGGCCAAAATGTTTACGAATTGTTTTTGTGAGTGGCCGTTTAAAGGCTTCTGATTCAATAATTCTCAGTGCAAATTCTTGCTGTTCAAAAATAATTGGAATTGGCTTCCAACGATCTTCTGGTGGCAGTGCAATGATCTTTGTTTGAAAGGCCCACAAAATTTTTCGGCCTGTTGCTAGTGTTTCAATTCGCCACAATGAGGGATTATGCAAATTATCAACTTCCTGTGGGCGCAATCCGAACCACACTGAAATATAAACCCAGTTGAAATTTAACTGATTCATTGTCATTCTAACGTCATCTAATTGTTCAGGAGTAATTTCTTTTGATGGAACAGAAATTTTTGTACGATCTTTTTCATAAAATGAATCAAGCAGTCTTTGTCTTTCATAACCACGGGGCACAGGAATTGGATGAAATGGTCTTGCTAATTTTTTAGAAATGAAAAACCCCCACAAGTTCACAAATTTTAAAATTGCAAGTGAGTATCGAAGGCTTAATTTTCTTCTATAAAAATAATCATAAATTTCATGTGCACTATATAGCCAATCAGACGGATCAATTTGCATTTCATAAATTAACTTCTGAGCCGCTTTCCAAATTACGAAAGCGCGACTTTTCTTTCGCAATCTCTTGGTTGTTTCGCTATCACGAATACGCAGAAATCTTTGCTCAAACTCAGCAATAAACTCAATAGGCAAAACAGAATCAATACGTCTTGCATATTGCTCTTCTTCCAGTTTTCGTTGCTGAATTCTTTTTTCTTGTTCCTTCAAATGCCTTTGAGCATTTAGTTGTCGAACACGAACGCGCGCTTCTTCAATTGTCATCAAATTATGAAAGCCAAGGCTACGCCAGCGGTCGCGATCTACGTCCCATTCTTTTTTTGGTTTCTTTGCTGGAGAATTTTTGATGTCTTCTTTTTTGTATGAAATGAATTGTACTTTCCATTTTGGTAAAGATTTTTTCCATGGTAGTGCGCGAATAAAATAACCCATCTGTCCTCCCTGTTATGATGGCGAGGACGGTCCAATAATCCAAAAGACGTGGTGGAGCGTCCACCACGTCCAGATCGGACGATGTTTTGATACTCTAAAGTATTGAAAACAGCGGAAGTAATGGTGGAGCTAATCTCCACGAACACAAGAGCGAATTTTTGAAAAGTGTGCTCCACTTTATAAGAAAGGCCTCTCTATTCGCGATATAGAATCAGCAACTGGAATTCCTAAAACAACAGTGCGTGAAACGCTTATTAAAAATGGAATGTCACTTAGAAATCCGCTCAATGGAAATGCTCGCCACATAGATCGACTACATACTAAGCGCGGCGGCTCCACACCTTACGGATACGCCTATCTTGATGGCCAACTTTTAGTTGATCCAAAAGAGCAAGTCATTGTCAGAAAAATTTTAAAACTTCACCAATCTGGAATGTCAGGCAATGCCATTGCAATAGAATTAAATAACCACAAAATACCAAGTCGTTCAGGCAAAGCATGGAGCCCATGTGTGGTGAGAAGAATTATTAAATTTAGCAAACAAAAATAGACACAAACTGATCGGAGGATCATATGAACAGTCTCATCAAAACTGCAGTCGTATTGGCTTTTGCTGCTATTGCTAGTGGCAACCTACTGGCTGTAATCAACCAAGTCCGCAAGGCACAATTCCAGCTTATTCAGGAATCGAAGGCAT
This sequence comes from Bacteriovoracaceae bacterium, assembly GCA_023151145.1. Taxonomy (GTDB): domain Bacteria; phylum Bdellovibrionota; class Bacteriovoracia; order Bacteriovoracales; family Bacteriovoracaceae; genus Bacteriovorax. Next base: position 5,171 of record JAKLJM010000126.1, read on the forward strand.
CCAAGTGGCCTAAGGCTATGCAGCTAAGGATTAACGATTAGGAATTTTCGCCAACAGAGGTATTTCACTTTGCCCATGGCCCAAGATTACAGTTGTAAGTTTCTTGGCCGCCCCACTATTTGAATCTTTAATTTCCATCATCCTTACAGAATCAATTAGCTCTTGATACTTATCATTTATTTTTTTATATGAATCTGAGGAAATAGAATAAATTCCAATCTTCAGCTGTTCACGGCTATTCAGATAATGATGGACATGCTCATCAATTATTTGCTTTCTAAATTTTTGCGATAGTGGACCACCCTCAATCCAACTTGGCTCTCCATTCACTAAAACTTTTACTTTATTATTGGGCAACCACTCGATGAGTTTCAACTTGTCGAGCTTTGAAAGATAGAAATTTACCGACTTCTCGGTTAATTTAAACGACTTGGCAATATGTGAAGCTGTTTTTCCATTAAGAAGTTGATCAAAAAATGCGAGTAGCCCATCTGTATTTACAAATACTGCCTCTTGTTCAGCTGAATAGGTGAACTTATTTGAAACATCGCCTTCCGCAAGCATGGCCAGCTCTGATAATCTAATCCCCAGCTTCTCAAGCATCAGATTCAAGTCTTGGAAAAGTAGCCCTTCTCCTCTTAACCATCGATTCAGTGTTGGAATAGACACCCCGATCATTTTAGCAAACTCATCTTGAGTAAAACCTTTTTCTTTAATCCTGTGTCTAATTTGATTACAAATTTTCTTAACATCCACGCCGATACCTCACTAAATGATTATACATATATCATATAATGATTGTTTTTAAAACAGGCTTTCCAATCAAAATGGGCACTGCTAATCAATTGCGTATGACTAAACCAACAGAGGAGACAAAATGAAATTTTTATTAATCTTAACTATGGCAATGCTAACGGCTTTATCTACATATGCTTTCGACATGCCGAAATATGACCCACGTGACCTACCAGGTTGCCCGATGAGCTCGGAACAATTACTTGGAGTAACTAAATTTATTCCTTCTGCCAACTCAAACTCAAGCAAGGGAATCTGTTACGTTAAAGTTAATTCCTATTCTTGGTGGGATTTAATTGGTGTCTAGCTTTTTTTAGTTCGGACTTTTTGATTTAGTTTTTAAGAGAATTTTAGTGCATATTTTTCAATCGATCTTCAAGATTTTTTTGTTTTCTGTTTGTTCGTGCAGTTTCGATTTTAATTTTTCTTTCAGTTAAAACTTGCTGACCTCGACCAAAAAACATATCAGCAGGCCTTAAAAAGTTAATTCCAGCGTGTAGTCTTTGATGATTATATTGATAACAATAATTATTTAAAACATCCCAAGCCTCTTGATATGACTGCGGGCTATTGGGTCTGATAGCTTCTTGCTTAACAATGCCGTTGAGTCTTTCAATTTTACCATTTGTTTGCGGGTGATTTCGTCTTGTAAAAACTTGCTGTATTTCAAGTTTATGAAGTAATTTTTTAAATTCTAAACTAATAAACTGACTGCCGTTATCGTTAATTAA
>JAKLJM010000127.1 GCA_023151145.1 Bacteriovoracaceae bacterium
ATAAATATAAAAAATTCTTTTTATTTCAAATGGTAGCTCTTTATCTATTACAGTCAAAGATCCGCGATCATCTTTAAAAGTTGAAATTTTTAATATATTAGCCATATATTTCTAACTCTTTTTTTGTATAAATGTGAAGTCGTCTTTTTATAATTCTTTTTAATCTTGAAAATTTTCCTTTTAACGAAGTATCAAAAACGCTTTTTGCATGCCAATTAAAATCATATCCTAAACTTCGAAGCTTTTTATCAATTTCTTCGAGGTGCTTTAAGTATGGTTTATAAATTAAATTAACAATATCATCATTTAAATCATAAATACCTAAATCATATTTATCATCATAAATTTTTAAAGCATGGAAATGAAAAAAAACGAGTGGATAATCTTTGCCATTTGAATTTAAGACTACTTGATTATTCTCATGTCGATATTGATACTGAGTCATATTCCAAGGAGCTACACCACCTCCAAGATGTTGGAGTTCGTGAACAGATTTAAAGCGAGCCATCCAATCATCAAGATATTTTTGATCTCCAAACTTCCCATCTTCATAACGAGAATAACACCATTCAATACAACGATCTCGCCACCAATTAAGGACCTTCATTCCGTATTCATTATTTTTAAAAGTCATAAATTGAACACAATACTTACCACTCGTTTTAGATTGGTCATATTTGCTTGTGTAACGATGCTCTGTAATAAGCACTGATTTTTCACCCATCTCTTCAAACAAGAAGCCTGGATTATTAAAAAAGTATAAATCTGCATCTAGGTAAGTACACTCTGCTAAATTATATTTTTCAATACAATATTTTATGACTAAAGGAGTACATGTCCAACAATACTCCGCATGAGTTCGTTTTTTCTTAATCTTTAATAGTTCTTCTTCTTCAATGTCTTCTAAATTAATTAAAACAATATTTTGTAAATTCAAATTAATTAAAATGCTATATGCTTTTTCATCCATTGCTAAAATATATAATTTAAAATTTCGAGATTGATTTATTAATGAACAGTAGAGATTCAAACCTCTAGAAAAATAACCTGAATCAAAAAGAGTACAAAAATTTAAATCCAATTATGAACCAATCTCTTGATAAAATACTTAAAATAGCCACCATTAATTTTTATAAAATACTCCTTGAATGCTAAATAACCTTGTAAAGATTCTGAAATTTCTAACTTCTTAAAGCTAGTATATTTTTGAATTAACTTTACCTCATATTGATTTGAACTATGACAATTAGTACCAGAACAATCAAAACCCATGTTCGAAACAAATGACTCAGGGGGATATAAAGTATACATATTTTCTACAAAGACACTTGCGTTCCACCGAATAGCCCAAGAATTATTTTTACCATTAATTTGATCTTGTAGCATTCTTGAATAAGGATAAGAAAAATCTAAATTAAATTTTTTTTTCAACTTCCTATCAATTATCACTTTTAGTAAAGTCGAACCGTCTGACTCAAACTTATCCCAAGCTCGTTTCCATGTCCCCCATCCCCAACAATCAGCACCCCTAATAAAAAAAGGACACTTTGGCAAATCACTTGATGGATATACATATCCATGAATAGAAGCAACAGCCTCATCATTTTCGTACATTTCCAACATATCATTCATATATTTTAAAAAATAAGGAGACACTAAGAGATCATCTTCTAAAACAATAACTTTATTATACTTATTTACTTGATCTGTTACTCCACTAATTATTGAGTTAGCCAAACCTAAATTCATTTCCTGTTCAATAATTTCAATTTTTTTAAAGCCAACTATTTTATATAGATATTCTCTAACCATCTTGACACTTTCTTGATCTTTTTCATCTTTTGGCCCGTCCGAATAAATAATTAATTTTGAAAAAGCTGACTCTTCACACTTCAATAAAGCCTGGATCACATGTTGCAAATGCTCTAATCTGTTATAGGTAAAAACTATTATAGGTGCCAACATCATTTAAATATTATATAAATTCCGTAAAGGTGGATAATGTTTAAAAACTCTAATTTATTAAAAGAATTCTACAGTAACTTTATTTCAAAGTACAAGAATCTATCGTTCTCTCAAGAGGGCGAAGATCGAGTACTCATGAGATTTTTAGATAATAAAAATACTGGATTCTATATTGACATTGGAGCTCACCATCCATTTAGATTTTCAAACACATACGCTTTTTACCGAATAGGTTGGAGAGGTATAAACATTGAAGCTAACCCTGACGCGATTAAATATTTTAATTTTTTCAGAAAGAAGGATATAAACCTCAATGTTGCAATTGGCCACACTAAAGGTAACTTAAAATTTTTTAAATTTAATGAGCCTGCATTAAATTCATTTGATGAAATTCTCTCCAATCAACGCATATCTGATGGTTGGTCATTAAAAGAAATTATTAATTTACGTATTTATTCACTTGAAGAAATATTAGATCAACACTTACCCAAGAATCAAAATATTGACTTTATGACAATCGACGTTGAAGGACTTGACTTAGATGTTCTAAAATCAAATAATTGGGTAAAATATCGGCCGAACTTCATACTTGTAGAATGCTTAAACTTTAGAAATTTTGAATCTGACCCTATAAATGTTTTGCTTAAAAATAATAATTATGAATTTGTTGCAAAAACATTAAATACAGTTTTCTTTAAAAATTCTCAAATATAGTAATTCAATAGTTTGTTGTATTTTCTAAATGCCGACTTAAGTGAATTTGACGATACAGATTTTAATATTGGATCTTTAATCTTTGAACCAAACAGTGAATTGGTAAATTCGAGCTGAAAAATCAACCGAGGATTATTCAATACATGCTTTCCTTTGTGCAAACCGCGTGTATCTTCAAAAATAATTGTCCCTCTAGGAGCAGCAAATTCCAAAATATCTTTTGAATTATAACACATACAGACTTCATCATCAGTCAGTCGTTGATATCCTTTCTTCAATAATCCTTGAGGAATTGAGCCGGTTCGATTGGTTCCTTTTACATAGCAATGGGGCCCGTTATCAGGACCAACATCAGTAATATAGATAAAAACTTTTAACCATTTTATACGATCCATATCAAAATGATACATAGTTGCAGCATTATCATCTGGGTTTTTAGAATAATTTGTATGCCACCATAAAGCTGTAATATCAATAATTGGATTAGAATTTAAATATCGGTTAGCAATTTCAACAAAAAATTCATCCCCCATTAAATCTTGTACAATTTTATTATTAATTAAATCACTTTCCATATAATCATATCTAATTGCTTGCAAATTCTCAGCATCAAAGTACGCAAGCCCTTTTTCTGATTTTCCTAACTTAATTTCGTCATCCATTAACCTAATTTTTGCTTTGTTTTCTTTCGAAAATCTAACAATCTCTTGAATTATTTTATCTGGTAACCTATATTTAGAAATGTGAAAGCCATTTTCATTGATATCTTCAACAATTTCATCTAAATCACCTGAACGTTGCACTCCAAAAAGATTCGATTCTACATTTGCATTTTTTTTGTAATTAAACATTGAAATTACTTTTGAAAAAAAATCATTACTTGCTCCACCTGTCAGACAAAACAAATTAATCATCGATTGATAACCTTTCACTGAAGGTTGTTTGAATAGTAAATAACTAACAAACTCAAAGGTAAAAATTATATAATTCTTAATTAAAGACAAATATTTCCTCATCTTAATCCTTAACTCTTTTTATATGTAGAATATTTTTTGAATTTTCAATAATCCAATCGTCGTGAGTTATATTTATCAAAATTTTATCTTTAAATATATTACATAGGTCAGTATAAATCTCTTTTTTCGTCTCCGGATCTAAGGCACTCAAACTTTCATCCAAAACTAAAACATCAGGATTTCTAATTACTGCTCTTGCTAAGGCCAATCTCTGTCTTTGCCCACCTGATAAATTAGTTCCCATATACTGAACGACTGTGTCCAAACCATCTGGCAATGAAAATATGAAACCTGACAATTTTACGACATCACAAGCATTAACAACTTCTTCCATTGAAAAGGAACCGCCTAATGTAATATTTTCCAGAATTGTAGAATTAAAAATGGTCGTCTTCTGCTCAAGTAGTACTATTTTTTTCCTTAACTCAACCTCACTCAAGTTACTTATTTCATCATCATTTATTAATATGTTACCTTTCAAAGGTGAATAAAATTTTAAAATCAAATCAATTAATGTTGATTTTCCGATTCCAGACTCACCAACTATTGAATAACCGTTCCCAGCAAGAAATTCACAATTAAAATTTGAAATTATTTTTCTATTTCCAAAATCAAAGTAAACATCCTTAAACATAATACTTTTTATATTAGATATTGACTTGTTAGTTTTAGAATCAATTTTTGAATTTAGCGCAACTAAAGACAAGACATCTTTTCCAGATTTTGAATCCGAAAGTAATTTCAATAAAACATTCAAACAATTTCCAAGTGAAGGTAGAAACCTAGATAAGTATGCAAATAGTGTTATAGAAAAAAACAAATCAATCTTTTCATTTTTTCCTATATAAATAATGGTAGTTATCATTGCTAATGCCAGCAAAAAAACAACAGGCAAGAGCTTAAAAAGCACCTGATAAAAATCTAACTTAAACAATATATTAACATATTCAAAAATTTTTGATCTATATTTTTCAGAAACATACTTTTCACTAGAAAAACATTTAATCGATTTAGTATTATTTACAGAATCTATAAAAAATTGCCCGCTCTCCCTTGAAAGCGACGACTGCACCCCTCCAAAATATTGCATTTTTTTAAAGAAATTAATCATTACTAAAAAACATAGCAACAAAAAAATCAGAACAATCGTACCAGCTTTAACTGAAAAAAACACTAACGCTAAGAAATAAATTATTGACAAAATACTTAGGTTGAAAAATTGTGAGAAGTTAATTATTGTCATGCTAGCTCGAAAAGATTCATCGCCTGCAATACTTGTATAATAACCAGTTCCATTTCGATTTAAATCTGTCAGAGAAATTGAATCTAAAATTCTCGCAAATATTGTTGAACTTATTATAGCATGCAATTCTTTACCAGATTTTAATATTATTTGCTGATTGATTATTGTTACAATTAATCTTAGCAAAAGAACTATTAGAAGTGCCAATAATAAATCTCTATTTGAAAACCCTAATTTTAAAATTACTTTGCTTATAACTCCAGCATTCTTTATTGATTGTCCTTGAGCCATTAACCCCAAAGGATAAATTAAACTAACACCCAAAATTTCCAAAATAGAACCAAAAATTGAAAGAATACTTGCCAGCCACAAGGAAGGCCTTACTCTATAACCATTAAACTCTGCCTCTAAAAACTTTATATCAAATCTGTTGCAAATCTCATTTAGTTTATAATTACAAATGCCGTCTTTGGAATATAACTCAACACCATTTATAATTATTTTCGTAGCATTCAACAATTGCATATTCAAAAACGAACCATCAGCAGTATCAAGATAGATCACTGTATCTTCTCTACTTAACAATATCGATTGCTTTAAATCTACCAATCTTGTCTTAAATCCTGAGTATAAATATGGTACACACTCAACACTTGGTATGATTAATTTTGGAGGTTTAAAGTCTAGTCTATTTCCAATTTTCATAGCAGGAACTCCGCCATAGATTTCATATGCATCAACATTTGAAGTAACAACGGAATTTGCAGCAATAACTGCACCTTTTCCGATAACAACACCTGGCAAAAAAGTAACATTTATTCCAATCCAACAATCTTCCTCTATAATAATTATCTTGTGTTCTTTAGGAAATACTTCATCTTGATCTCTAATATTCATAGGTGGATTTTGCTTAAAGTGGTGGCTTGCTGAAGAAATATATAGATTAGGCCCAAATACACAATAACTACCAATATCTATCTCACCAATGAGGATAGAATTTCTCTGGACAGATATTTCACTTCCTAAACGAATTTTAGATGCATCAACTTGTAGGTTATCAAGGAAGATATTATTGTCTCCGATATGTAAAATATTTCGGATATTGATAACACAACTATCATCGATTATATTATTCTTACCAAAAAAAAACTTTCCACTGCCAAATACTTTAGAACGAGAGGATAATTTTAAACCTTTATATTTTATTTTATAATAAATTTTATTCATAAGAATCTGAGCGACTTTTTTCATATTATCTAACCCAATATATTCTTAACATTTTCAAATTTTTTAACAAAAACATTAAGATCTCCAGTTTTAAACAAATCGATCATTATCTCATTTAATTCATCACTCATTTCTACTTTTTGATTTTGCAACTTAACCTCAGTGTGCAAGTAAACAAATTGTCCTATTTGTTTTTTTACTTCCAAACTTTTGTTATTAAAACTAGAAATCAAACTATCTTGAACATCTTTATTTGTTAAAAATTTTTCATACTCACAAACATTCTTAAAGGTATATTGAAAATCAAAATCTATGTGAGGATTATCGCCAGCACAAAAAACAGGTACTCCCAAATAAGCCATTTCATATGCAATTGTGCCATAAACTGTTAAAATAAAAAACGGTTTGAGATTTTCAACTATATTAATGTTATTAACATTGGAATCAATTACTTTTACATCTTGGTATTTTTGCAATAAATCAGTTATAATCTTGTCATTTCCATTTAATCCATTGGGATGTTTTTTTAAAAATACATTAAAATCGTTATCAACATTTAATTTCTCAATTGAAAAAACTAACCATTCATAAAAATCTGGAAAAATCATTGATCTATAAATGTGTGGACTATCAAAAAAACAATGCAAATATATTATAACGTTTTTCTTTTCATTTTCAATTTTTTCTACTTTGCCATTATAACTATAATTCGACTCCCTCATGTAATAAACTGATGAATCCAATTTGCCCTTGAATCTATCTTGTAAATTTTTTAATCCAATATCAATTTGTGAATTTGATAATTTTACTTTTAAATCTCCATAGAATTGAAAATCTCTGACATGTGAGAATAACTCAGGTAAAACCTCTTTATATAAAAAATTTTTCATAGGACAAAACGAAAGAACCTTTACTCCTTTTGCGAAGAGAATTTTTGCAGGTATGCCATGAGGGGTATATGTTAAATAACTCGTAAATAAGTACTTATATTTATAATGATCCCCTAGCCGATCTAATTCATCTACAAATCTTAATGAATTCAAAATAACTTCATAGAGAACTTGCGAATTAATATCCACAGTTGGTACATTTTCAATTCTTAGAAAATAATCATAGATTAAATTTCCAATCTCATGCCCTCGGTATCTTATCCTTAATACATCAGTTTTATTCTTAAGACTTGAGAAAATCAATTTAGCACTTTCATAATGAGTTTTTTCAAATTTAGACTTACTGGAGTCAAATGTTGTAATTACGTTGCCCTCAAATAGGGTTTTATATAAGTAGCTCCATTTTCGATCATATAGCCTTGTATTTTTAATAAATCCTAATTTGCTTCGTTTGTTTAATGGTTCAGCTAAACTAATTAAGTGAACTTCAACATTACTATATTTACTAACCATAATCTTATAAGCTATATAAAACTTTACTAAAAAATAAAAATCCTCTGCCATTTGGACAAGAATGACAATATTTTCTCGATTGTCGGATATTTTAAAATGACATTCTTTTTTAAGACTATCTATCAATATCTTCTCATCTCCAGAAACAACAAATCGCTTATAAAAATGCAAAAGTACATTAATAATTCGATTCATATTTTTTTCTGCTCAATTAAACTATTCATTTTTTTGTAGCATTGATTTCTATCTAAGAAATGAGATAATGCTTTATAATCCTTTATTTCACCAACACCAAGTTTGAATAATTCTTTAATTAAATCATAATCTTGTAACTCATCCACGCAAAGACGCCAATCTGATCGATCAATATCAAAATTGACATGCTTAAAAGATACTTGATTAATATTGTCACCTTTTCCCTTTAAATATAAAAAGGGCGTTACATGCTCTCGATACTTCATCTCTAAGCAGTTTAGATGTAACCACTCAAGCAATTTAAATGAAAAAATTTCAAAATCCATACCTCTTGGATAAAATCTTTCAAGAGTATTTGAAAGATAACAATTCTCCCAGTCAATCTGTCTTTGAAAAGTCTCTATTCCCTCAACAATTAAATCGCTGCAAGCAAGAGGGCAATCAGAAGTTACACGAACAATGATATCCAGCTTATTTTCTTTGGCACACAAATAATAACGAGACAACACGTCATCCAATGAACCTATTTTAGAGCTAACTCCTAACTTTTCAGCAATTTCTATAAGTTGATTTGCATCAGGCTCAGTCGTGGTTGCTAAGTAAACAGGGTATTTTGTTTGTAATATTCTTTTTAGATGAATCGCTAGCAAAGCTTCGCTATCTATTTTAAGTAATGTTTTGCCTGGTAACCTGGAAGACCCTACTCGTGCTTGCGTAATAATACCAATTTTTAAATCTTTCATACCAAATTAAACCAAATCAAATGAAGCCGGTGTCCCCATCTTCACATCTACTTTTACTTTTTTACCGATTAAAATATTATAGTATTTTGTTGGTAATCCAAACCCAGGTCTAATTGCTCTTAAATTATTTTCAGTTATTAAATCCCCTGCCTTTAGATCTTCTCCAATGTAAAGTGACCTTCTAAAAATCATCGAACGATTTTCAGATTCACTTCTTTCAAAACTTACTCGACCAATCGATTGCCAAGCAACAGTGCACTCCTCAACCATTAGCTTAAACTCATCAGGCTCCATTGAAAAAGTCGAGTCAACCCCACCTTCTCTTCTATCAAGTGTAAAATGCTTTTCTACAACGCTTGCCCCAAGAGGAATAGAAGCAACAGCAACACCAATTCCCATGGTGTGATCTGATAAACCAACTTCAACATTAAAAATATCTCGTAAGGCTTGAATCGTTTTTAAATTGGCATCTTTTGAAGTTGAAGGATAACTGCTTGTACATTTCAATAAAACTATTTGATCATTTCCTTCACTTCTAATTGCTTCAACAGCTTCGCCTAATTCAGAAATAGTGGCCATGCCAGTTGAAATAATAATTGGTTTTTTCGTACGAGCAACTTTTTTAATAAGTCTTATGTCTGTATTTTCAAACGAAGCTATTTTATAAAATGAAACTCCTAAATCTTCTAAGAAGTCTACAGCGGTCAAATCAAAAGGGGTTGAAAAAAACTCCATGCCGAGTGACTCGCATCTTTCTTTAATTACTTTATGCCACTCCCATGGCGTCATCGCTTCACCATAAAGATCATATAATGATCTACCTTTCCAAAGACTTGACTGATCAGCTATGAAAAAGTCTCCAGTATTCAAATTCAATGTCATTGTTTCAGGAGTATAAGTTTGAATTTTTAAAGCATGAGCACCAGCTTTAGCTGCTGCATCTACAATTGCTAGAGCCTTCTCTAATGACTGATTATGATTACCTGACATTTCAGCAATGATGAATGGCTCATGATCTAAACCAATAAATTTCTTCCCTAGCATAATTTTTTTTGACATAATTAACCTCAGTTTTGCGATAATTATAATCTTCTGAAATACATATGAAAATACAAATACTAGTAGATAATTTAAGTAGCTGGATATTGCCTTATACGACACAATTGTCTAATGAACTTAAATTGCTTGGCCATGACACTCAACTTATTCACAATCACCAAGAAATTTCACATTCTGATATACTTTTTTTACTCGGGTGCGAAAAAATCATCAAGCAAAACCATCTAGATCAATCACGTTATCCAGTTGTTGTTCATGAGAGTGATTTGCCAAAAGGAAAAGGATGGTCACCTCTAACATGGCAAATACTTGAAGGCAAAAAAAATATCAAAATTACTCTTTTAAGGGCAGTTGAAAAAGTAGATTCTGGTGAAATTTATCTTCAAGAAGAAATGAACTTTTTCGGACATGAGTTGAATGAAGAATTGAAGCACATTCAAGGTCTTTATACTCTAAAACTATGTTTAAACTTTGCTGTTAATTTAGAAAAAATCACACCATCTAAACAAGCTGGAGAAGAGAGTTTTTTTCCTAAAAGGATTCCTAAAGATAGCCAACTAGACCCCCATAAATCCATCATTGAACAATTTAACCTCTTAAGAGTTTGCGACAATGAAAGATACCCTGCATTTTTTGAACATGAGGGTACTACATACATAATAAAAATATTCAAAAAATAATTACTTTAAGATTCTGCCAACAACAAATGCTTCTGCAGCTTGGAGTCCGCAGCTTGCCCCTCTAACTAAAGCCATATTTTTTAAATTTTCAACAGAACGTGAATGAGGAAATTCTCTCATTTCACCTTTGTAAATTTTTAATGCTTCTAACTTTTTATTTAATGTATCAGTAACATCATTAAAATAATTTGGGTAAAAAGCTTTTGAAGTATTTCCCGAATAATTCCATTCAGTACTTGAAGCAATTTCAAAAAAATAAATTTCACTTACCTTTAATCCGGGCATCGGTCTAGTGGCTGTAAGCACTGCTTCTGACAAGATTTGATGGTCAATGTTTAAATCATTTGGAAAATGCGTATAAATAATATTGGGCCTATAGGTAGTTACTACAGCTTCAATTTTTTTTATTACATCCAACAAAGTTACTGAATCCATTTTGTTATCAGGTAAACTTAAAAACTCAACATCCTTAACACCTAATTTTAAATTAGCAGTAAAACAGATATTCTGAAGTTCTATTAGTTCTTTAGATAGGTCCTTTGAATTGTCACTACTTAGTCTAGAAGTGAGCCCCTCAGCCGCAATTATGACTTTAACCTGATCACCATTCTCTATATGTTTTGCCATCGTGGCGCCACAACCTAAGATCTCATCATCTGGATGTGCTGCTACAACTAATATCTTATTCATTTTTAATTCTCACTTCTGCCACAACTTGATCATTTTCTAATCGGGCATTAATAAATTCTAATTTAAAATTATTTATTTTCAAAAAAGCCGGCGGATAACCTTCTGCATCAAGCATCCTGATATAATCATATACTTGAACTATATTTCGCAATAGATTCAAATTACCGTCCTCTGGAGTACGTCGTTTAAACTCTACAACATCACCAATTTGAACTTCTGGCCTCAAATTATTAGACTCAATTTCTATGATCATTTCAAATATTAGCATGGTAGCTCTTTTAAAAATATCTTGAGCACTACCTTCTAGAGTCAAATCTCTTTTTAAATAAATCGGTCCAGTATCAATACCTGCTTCACATTTCAATGCTGTCATTTTTGTCTCATAGATTCCACGAGACAATAGGTTTTGCAAAGGACTGCCGCCACGACCAAAAGGCAAATCCGTCATGTGAAATATGATACATTCAAAATTTTCAAAAATTTCATTATTAATAATGTATGACCAATGTGGAAAAAAAATTTTGGTGATATTATTCTTAATAAGAAAATCTTTATTCAAATCTTCTTTATTTCTTATTAAAAGAATTTTCTGACCTAATTTCACAGAAAGTTTTTTATCTAAATCCTGATCCCAAACCTTACTACATGCTAGTGCTAACATATAAGTTCTCCTAATCTTTTCAATTCCTCAGACAACCTTGCCGCTATTCGGCTTGCACCATGCTCATCTATTTTTAAAACTAAATTTGAAGCAATATTCTTAAGTCTATTTTTTTCAACCAGATTATTATTTAAATTTTCAATTAATTGATCAAGACCTAAATTTATAAGATTTCCGAGTGATACTCCAAGCTCTTTACTTATAACTAGTTCCGCAAAGCTTTCTTGATTTTCAGCTATTACAAAATTCATTTGAGATACTTCTAAATATCCTCTTTCAAAAAAACTTAAACCAAATGCACCAATAAAAAGTTCACACTCTTGATAATAACTAAAAATATCTTCTTTAAACCTAGTAAAAGAAATTTTTGATTTTAAAAACAAGTCACATGCCTTTAAGACAAACTCTTCTTTTATCCCACCAAGATAAACACCAATCTTCTTTGGAATTGTTTTAATATTATTTTTATGTGCTTTATAGTCTTGAATTTTTGAATTTAAAGGTAAATATCTCAAACCTTGTAATTTAAACTTCTTAAACTCCACTATTTTTGGTCGGTAATCTACCTCCAAAGAATAGTCTGCTTGAAAATTGTCGTAGTCCTTAAAGCCAACTACAAACTTATTTAATTTTTTTAATCTTTCATGAAAAGCAAAATCTAAACCATAATGATCTATAAAAACAATTTTAGATTCTAATACAAGCTGAATTAACTCCTCTATTTCTGTATCTATACTTCTGTTAATCCACCCCTGAACCTTTTCGGATTTAGCATCTTCAATTAATGGTAGCCATAGAATTTTAAACTTAGACTGAAATTTTTCAAGGCTTGGGCGCTTTCGAATAACAAAAATGGGTTCAACACCTATTTTTTCTAACTCTATAGCAATAGAATAACATCTATAGTAATGGCCAAATCCTATTATTCCACCTGCGTCTAATCTAAAATAGATTTTTTTATTTTTTGAATTCATGAATAGTTTTTAAAACAAACTCAATTTCATTGTTTTTTATTCCATGAAACATCGGAATACTTAAAGCTTTATTGTAAAAGTTTTCTGCATTTAAAAGTTTAACTTCTTTGAATCCATTATTTTGATAGTAAGGATGCTTATGAACCGGAAGATAATGAACTTGAGAATATATCTCTTGGGATTTTAAATAATCATAAAGTTCTTTTCTGTGATCAGTTTGAATCACAAATAAGTGATAACCATTTACAAATTTATTTTCGTTATAATCTTGAAAACCTATTGCTGAATTTTTAAAAGCTTTTTTATAAAGATTAGCTACTTCTAATCTTCTTTCAATATTTGCACCTAATTTTTTTAATTGTGACAGACCTAAGGCCGCATTAATATCACTCATGCGATAATTAAAACCTAACTCTTGCATTTCATGATACCAACCTCCATGAGATGGTGCTTCAAATAAGTTTTGATCACGCTCAATTCCATGAGATCGAAGTTTTAATAAATGCTTATACATTTTCTCATCATTGGTGGTAACCATTCCACCTTCACCTGTGGCAATATGCTTTACTGGGTGAAATGAAAAAACGGTTAAGTCAGAATAAATTCCTGATCCACATTTAATAAATTCATTTTTAGAATTATAGAACCCACCACCGATTGCGTGACAAGCATCTTCCATAATCCAAAGATTATAGCGATTAGCGATCTCGCGTAGTTTTCCTGTATCAACCGGAAGACCAGCAAAATCAACTGGAATAATCCCTTGGAAAGCATCTGGATTGGCCTTTAATTTTTCTTCTACTAAATTTAAATCGATATTAAAGTTTTTTGGATCTATGTCAACAAACTCAACTTGTCCTTTTTCATATAAAACACAGTTTGATGAAGCAGCAAATGTTATAGGGGTAACAAGAACTTTTTTTGAGATATCTCGATTTAAAACTTTAAATCCAGTATGAAGAGCTGCCGTTGCATTACAAAAAGCAACTGCATATTTACTACCAACAACTCTTGCGAATTCTTCTTCAAAGCAAGTGACCGCAGGGCCTTGAGTTAAAAAATCTGATTTTAAAACCTCTACAACAGCTTCAATATCGGATTCAGAGATTGACTGTCTTCCATAAGGTATTTTCATATTACACCGTAAAATTTGGATCAATATGCTTTTTAATTAGACCTCTAATTTCTTCAGGAGAAATCCATTCTGTGTTTGTACCAGAATTATATTTAAATCCTTCTGGAACTTTTTTAGCATTAAATTTTTTAGTCCACTCATCCATTTTCCATAATGGAACCGAAGGAGCAATTACATAATATTTTCCACAATCATAAGTAGACATAGAATCTGTTTCGGTAATCATTTCCTCGTGAAGCTTTTCACCTGGGCGAATTCCCACAACTTCTGTTTTACAATCAGGAGCTATTGCTTTTGCTACATCTAAAATTTTGTAAGAAGGAATTTTAGGAACAAAAAGTTCTCCGCCCCAAGCATTTTCGATAGCATACATTACCATATCAACACCTTCTTCAAGAGTGATATTAAAGCGAGTCATCCCTTCATGAGTGATTGGAAGTTTTCCTTCTTTTTTCTTATTCATAAAAAATGGAACAACTGAACCGCGAGAGCCTAGAACGTTTCCGTAGCGAGCTACTGAAAACTTTAAATCACGATTTCCTTTCATATTGTTTGCGGCTACAAACATTTTATCTGAACAAAGCTTTGTAGCCCCGTAAAGATTAATTGGAGCACATGCTTTATCTGTAGAAAGTGCAACAACAGTTTGAACACCGCAATCAAGAGCAGCACTCACAACATTTTCAGCTCCGTTAATATTGGTTTTAATGCACTCAATTGGATTATATTCGGCAACCGGCACATGCTTTAAAGCTGCAGCGTGAACGATAATATCAATACGCTCACAGGCACGTTTTAATCTTTCACCATCACGCACATCTCCGATAAAAAATCTTAATTGAGGATATTTATCAGTTGGAAACTGCTGAGCCATTTCATATTGTTTTAGTTCATCACGAGAATAAACAACAACACGCTTAACGTCTGGATATTTTTTAAAAACAGTCTCTATAAATTTTTTTCCAAACGATCCTGTCCCACCAGTAACTAAAATTTTTTTTCCATTTAACATATCTTTCTCTTTTTACAAATTTTCCAAATCCGCTCTCACCATCTCTTTTACAAGAGCTGCAAGATCATATTTAGGTTTCCAGTTTAATTTTGTTTTTGCTTTAGTGCAGTCACCGATTAAAAGTTCAACTTCCGTTGGTCTAAAATATCTTGGATCTACACAAACAAGCTCTCGGCCTGATTTTTTATCAAAGCCAATTTCAGACACGCCTTCACCTTTAAAATCAAGTTCAATTCCCGCTTTATGAAAGGCCATCTTTACAAATTCACGAACAGTAGTAGTAACACCAGTTGAGATTACAAAATCTTCTGGCTTATCTTGTTGAAGCATCAACCACATCGCTTCGACATAATCTTTAGCGTGTCCCCAGTCTCTTTGAGCCGATAAATTACCTAAGTAAAGTTTTTCTTGTTTGCCTTTTGCAATAGCGGCAACGGCGCGAGTAATTTTTCTAGTTACAAAAGTTTCCCCACGAATTGGGGACTCGTGATTGAATAAAATTCCGTTACAAGCATACATGTCATAAGCTTCGCGATAGTTAACTGTTATCCAATATCCATAAAGTTTTGCGACAGCATAGGGAGATCTTGGATAAAAAGGCGTTGATTCACGTTGTGGAACTTCTTGAACTAGTCCGTATAGTTCAGATGTTGATGCTTGATAGATTCTCGTTTTTTTAGTTAATCCTAAAATTCGAACTGCTTCTAAAACTCGAAGTGTTCCAATGCCATCAACATTTGCCGTGTATTCTGGTGAATCAAAACTTACTTGAACGTGCGACATCGCACCTAGATTGTAAATTTCGTCAGGCTGAACTTCTTGAACAATGCGAATAATATTGGTTGAATCAGATAAATCACCATAATGTAAATGAAAGCGAACATTTTTTTCATGAGGATCTTGATACAAATGATCGATACGATCAGTGTTGATCAATGAAGATCTTCGCTTGATACCGTGAACGATATAACCTTTTTCTAGCAGTAACTCTGCGAGATAGGCTCCATCTTGTCCAGTTACCCCTGTAATTAACGCAACTTTCATTTTTATCCTTATTAAAATTTTAACTCTAGAATCATAGTTTTTGTTTTTCACCCTGTAAAATATTGTTCATACTATTTCCTATGAAAAAAACTGACAAAATTCTCGTTCTTGGCTCTCGTGGATTAGTTGGCTCAGCATTAAAACGCGAACTAGTTAAAGATTCCTTTGAAAATGTTCTTACACCTGTTAGAGAAGAGCTTGATTTATTCGATCAGCGAGCAGTTTTAGATTATTTTAAGATACATTCTCCAAGTCACGTATTTTTGTCAGCCGCAAAAGTCGGTGGAATCCACGCCAATAACACTTTTCGAGCGGATTTTATTCATCAGAACATCTTGATTCAAAGCAATGTCATTGACGCTTGCTTCAAAACAAAC
>JAKLJM010000128.1 GCA_023151145.1 Bacteriovoracaceae bacterium
AGTTCACGCTTGAAACAAACCACGAGTTTGAAGCCAAATAAAGTTATTCTTTTTGAAGGTATCTTTTCGCTCTATGACGAAGAGATCCGTGAATTATCCGACATAACTGCTTTTTTACATGTTGAAGCCGATATCAGATTTATACGTCGACTTCACCGCGACGTTGAAGAACGAGGGCGTTCATTGGATTCTGTGATTAATCAGTATTACGAAACCGTTAGGCCCATGTATCAACAATTTCTGGATCCACAGAGACAATATGCCAACTTTATTGTTGGAGAAGAAACAGATATTGCCGCAACTATTTTAGCCGCTAAGGTTAATGAACTCTTTTCACCTTTAACTAAAACGCCACACTTATTAAGAGTTCAAGCTCCAGAAAAGATGAATATGAAAAAATCATTGAAACAAAATCCACTGGCAAAAAAACTAACTAAAAAGAAGAAAAAATAATGTCAAAACCAATTTTTAAAATCAAACCTCTCGGGGGCGTGGGCCAAATTGGTTCCAACATGACTTTGATCGAAACCGCCACAGAAAGAATCGTCATTGATTGTGGGATTCTTTTTCCCTATGAAGATTATTTTGATATCAATTATCTAATTCCTAATCTTTCTAACGAAGCTCCTTTCGATCATATTATTTTTACTCACGGCCATGAAGATCATATCGGTGCCGTTAGCCATTTTATTCAACATTCGCCAGATGCTAAAATTCACGCAGGGGACTTTACCGCTGCACTTATTCGTAAAAAAATTGAATACAACAAAACCCCTCATCATATCGATGTTTTTGAATATAATCAGACATTAAAATTTAATGATATTTCTGTTGACCCGATTCGAGTCAATCACTCGATTCCAGACACGTTTGGTTTATTGATTAAAGACCATAAGGAATTTTTCGCCCTTTTCTTTGCCTCAGATTTTAAAATAGATTTTAAAACCAAATATGAACTTCCTTTTGATTTTGAAAAACTCAAACGCTTAAGTACAAACGCCCAAAAACGTGTTTTCATGGCCGACAGTACAAATATTTTAAGTTCTAATTTAAATACACCTTCAGAGTTTGATCTCATTGCTCACTTTGAAAAGATTTTTGAAAAATTAGAAAATCGTTTGTTTGTCACCTGTTTTTCTTCAAACATCCATCGTTTAAAAACCCTTATTGATCTTTGTGAAAAATATGAATTCAAACTTGTTCCCCACGGAAGATCTGTCATAAGCTATTTAAATATTGCCAATGAAAAAGGGATGATTCCTAATTTTGATACCGTTGTAAGACTTCCCGATCAAATTCAAAAAAGTCAGAAAAACCTCTGTGTTATTTTATCAGGATGCCAAGGTGATCATTTAGGAACATTACGAAGAGTAGCGATTAACGAAGACTCACAATTTAAATTAAAACCTGAAGATACAGTCATTTTTAGTTCAAAACCAATTCCTGGTAATGAAAAGAAAGTTTCTCTTATCATGAATAAGATTACTGAACTTGGGGCTAATCTCGTGACTGATCCAAAGGCGCTTTTTCACGTTTCAGGACATCCTGGTAAAAACGATTTATTAAAAATCTATCAAGAGTTTGATCCTCATACGATTATTCCTATTCATGGTGAAACTTTATTTTTAAAAGAACATGTAAAATTTATTTCTGAAGCTTATCCACAAGCAAGCTCCATTCTTGTGGAAAACTTTGACGATCTTCATTTCTTTGAAAACCTAGAAATTAGAAAAATCAAAGGTGAGAGATTAGACCCTGTTATTATCCATGGAAACAGTATTCCTATTGAACGTGAAAGAATTTCTGAGCGCAGAAAAATTTCTTGCAACGGGGGAGTTTTCCTTAGCTTAACTCCTAATAATAAACTTAAAAAAATTGATCGTTTCGAATTTTCTACATTGGGTCTTCCAGCTCATTTTCACAACAATGAAGAACAGTTTAAAACTTTTCTCACTGGATTTTTTGATCAAAATAAAATTAATGACCCTGAAAAATTTAAAGAAGAAGTTCGTGTCGCCATTAGAAGGTATTGCGATGTTAATATTGGCTACAAACCAACGACCATTGTTCACTTGGTAACAGTATGAATAATTTAATTATTACCCTCCTCATTATACTTATCGTGCTTTTAATGGTTTTAATCGCGATTGCCATTTATCTGGTTTATAAGTTTATGCTTAAAAACCAGCAGCAACCAAAGACGTCTGTTTCTTCTAAAGCTTCAAATCCAAGTCCTGAAAATATGAGTGATAATGTTCCTGCCCGTTCTGAAAAACCAAAATTTCATATTTCTGAAAAATCTCACTGCCCCAACCACAAAGAAAACACCCCTGTTGGCACATGCCTGATATGTGAGGAAGCTTTTTGTGAAGAATGCTTAATCGAACACGAAAGTTTATATTTTTGTAAAGAACACTTCAGAACCTATGCCGACAATAAGTGGGAAAAAATCACCGATATTTTAACCACGGCCGAAACTCCAGAAGCCTCAATGCACGTTTATGATTTTAAACGGGACTTGTGGCAATTTGAAAAAGTGCCCACCTTTGTCCTTACTCACTACAAGATTAATGTTGCTGAGGATATAATTGAATCTTATGTGCAGTTACATGTGCGCGAGAATGAGGTTTTGGAATTAACAAACAGACTTAAAACGTTTCAAAAAAAATAGGCCGGAATTTCTTCCGGCCTACTTTTAAGGGGGATCTCTAATAACTGCCTATTAGAGATCAAGATTCTTATTAAAATCTCTTCTTGGCGCAACTGGTGCTTCTGGTTTTTCATCTTTTCTTAAAAATGATGGAGTATCAAACTCATCATCATCAAAATTAATAAAACCTAGTTTTTCAGCAATAGATTTTGCGCGAGAATTCGTAGCACCCATTCCATCACGGAACGTTTCATTTACTTCAGCTCTTTTTTCAACATGTTCAGTTGCTGGTCTTGAAGTAGGTGCATCGTATTTGCTTGCTGCATCTCTTATAGATTGGATCAAACGAGATGGTTGTGCATTTTGAGCTTGAGCAGGTGCTGCATAAGTTTCTCTTTCTGCTGGAACTTCTCTTGATTCATTCATAAAGCGATCAAATGATGAACGATCTTCTTCAATATATGATGCTCTTGTCGCCGGCTGTGCTGTTGGAGCTGCCGTTTGTGGAGCTGTTGCTCTTTCAAAATTTTGTTTTCTTGGAGCAAAGATATCGCCTTCAAATGACTCATCTCTTGTAGTTGTTGAAGCTACATGGGTGTGAGTAGGTGCATGTGAAGTTGATACATGTTGAGGAGCTGCTCTATTTTCAGAAGCTGAAGAATACACAGCTTGTCCTTGAGTAGGTGCTGAAAATGAAGCCGCTGGAGCTTCAGAAATAGTTGTTTGCGCTTGAATTCTGTGTGCTGCTGCTTCTGCTTGAGCACGAAGAGCTCCACCTAAACCAGTTGCAATAACTGTAACTTTAACTGCATCACCCATTGTATCGTCGATAACTGTACCAAAAATGATTTCAGCATTTTCATCAGCAGCTTCCATGATTAATGTTACTGCTTCATTAGTTTCATGCATTGATAAGTTTGCTGAACCAGTGATATTGATGATGATACCAGTTGCACCATTGATTGAAATATCTTCAAGAAGTGGTGAACTAATTGCTTCTGTTGCTGCTTTGATTGCTCTATCTGATCCAACCGCAACCCCAGTTCCCATTAATGCTAAACCTTTATTTGCCATAACGGTTGAAACGTCAGCGAAGTCAGCATTGATGTGACCAGTGTTATTGATAAGATCTGAAATACCGCGAACGGCATTTAATAAAACTTCATCTGCTCTTTTGAATGTATCGATTAACGATAACGAATCTCCAGCTAAATAAAGTAATCTTTGATTTGGAATAGTAATTAATGAATCGACACTTTCTTCAAGGTTATTAATTCCTTGCTCAGCTTGTCTGAATCTTTTTTTACCTTCGAATACGAATGGCTTTGTAACCACACCAACAGTAAGTGCACCAAGTTCTTTTGCAAGTTTTGCAATAACTGGAGCAGCTCCTGTACCAGTACCACCACCCATACCAGCAGTGATGAATACCATGTCAGCGCCTTTTAAGACTTCGCTGATTTTTTCATAGTCTTCTAATGCAGATTTTCTCCCCACTTCTGGGTTAGCTCCTGCTCCAAGACCTTTTGTTACGTTTCCACCAAGTTGAATTTTTGTTGGTGCTAAACTTACTGCTAAGGCCTGAGCATCTGTGTTTGCCACGATATACTCAACACCTGATAATCCAGAGCGAATCATAGTGTTTACAGCGTTACAACCGCCTCCACCGACTCCTACTACCTTAATCTTTGCTCCTAAGACTGGAGCATTTCCTGCTTCTACTTCAAACATAATTCCCCCTAAAAAATTTCCTTAAATACAGATTTCAATGAGTCCGACAGTTTTGAAATAATGTCTGTATTGTTAGATGATTCTTCGTTTTCTGATTCACTATAATTGGCACGGGCCGAACCTGTTGCAAAATTTTGTTTCGTAGTTGCTGTAGGAGCAATATACGGATTTCTTTTTGCAGCTTCGATCAATAGACCCAATACCGTTGAATATTTTGGATTTTGCATAAGATTTGTCATTCCACCAAATGGAATCGGATAACCTATTTTACAACCTCTACCTAAAATGTACTCTCCAAGTTCTGGCATTCCTTTAATAAGAGCACCACCACCTGTTAGAACTACGCCACCAGAAACATCATTTCCTAATTTCTTTTCTTCAATGATGCTTGTAATGATATCGAATAACTCTTCTGCTCTAGCACCTAAAACATCTGCCACTAATGAAAGTTGAACTTCACGCGGTTTCGTTCCAGATAGACCTTGAACGGTGATGTGAGCAGATTGATTTAATTGTTCTGCCAACACTGAACCATGATGAATTTTAATTCTTTCTGCTTCAGCGTGAGGGATTTTTAAAGCAACAGCTAAATCATTGGTGAAATGGTTCCCACCAACTGGAATAATTTGTGAATGAATGAGAGAGCCTTCTTTCCAAATAGCAATATCGGTAGTTCCTCCACCAATATCTACAAGTACAACTCCCAATTCTTTTTCTTCTGCTGTTAACACAGCTTCTGATGAGGCAATTGGTTGCAGTGTAATATGTTCTGCATTTAATCCTGTGTGCTCAACACATTTTACTAAGTTTTGAATAAGTGGAATTGATCCGGTAACGATATGAACGTGTGCTTCTAATCTTACTCCACACATACCGATTGGATTTTTAATTCCTGATGTATTATCGACTCTGAATTCTTGGGGAATAACGTGAAGAATTTCACGATCACTTGGAATCACCACTGCTTTCGCTGCTTCCAGTACTCGATCAACATCTGATTGCGTAATCTCTTTTCCTTTAATCGCCACCACACCAGAGCTATTGAAGCTATAAATGTGTGAGCCCGCTATACCAATGGTCGCAGAGCTTATGCTCACTCCGGCCATCAATCTCGCTTCTTCTAAGGAAGATTGGATTGAGCTTACTGTTTTATCAATATTAACAACAGAACCCTTCTTTAATCCGTAAGAGGGATGTGTTCCAATACCGATAATTTCAAGTTGATTGTTTGCATGTTGAATACCGACAATTGTACACACTTTTGTCGTACCAACATCGAGACCTACGATGATGTTTCTTTCGTTCATGATGAGATTCCTTTCTCAAAAAATAAACAGAGTCCTTTCTGCTTTATTGGATAGCCGACCATATTGGGCAGATAGTCCACACAAAAAGTTTAGCAATTACTCTCGAAACTTGACAACAACTTTTTTACTGTTTGTGAGATTTATGACGGCCGGGATTTTTTCTTTTGTTTCTAGGAAGTTAACAATCTTGTCTAATTTTGTAATTTTTTCAGACCATTCATCTAAACCAAGAAAAACACTAGAAGGATAACCATTAATGGAAAGAATGACCGTTAGCTCTTTTTGGTCATTTAAAATGATCTCTGATAACTTTTTCCGAAGCTCTTCTCTTAAGCTTTTCACAAGCTGAGTGATTTCAACCTGGGTTTTATTCTCCATTTCGCCAACAGGTAAGGCTAAATAGGGAAGATTTCCAGTAAGTTTGTTTTCACTACGTAGCAAGACTTCATAAGTTGGATCATAAAGCTCGCCGTTATCTACTAAGACAGCTTCATACGAATCAATGCCATTGGCCTTATAGATTTGTACCTTCATTAAAGGTTTCGGGCATTCGAAATTTAGATTTAAAATTTTAGAGTATGGGTCATAGGAGATTTTATAATCTGAGACGAAATACTTTTCGTTCCATTTTTCTTGGACGATTTTCTTTTTAACGTCTCTTAAGCTTCCAGTTTGTTCAAAGGTCTCCATTACTGATAAGGCCATATTACCAGCAGGACGATTAGGACATTGTCCTAGGCTTGAACGATAGGAAAGCTCGTCTGAAAATTTTTCAGATGGTCCAAAAGAAGAAATAACAACATTGGTACTAATGAATAAGACGAGTAGGAGTGATCCAATAATAAATTTTCTGTTTTTCAAAAACTTCATGTTTT
>JAKLJM010000129.1 GCA_023151145.1 Bacteriovoracaceae bacterium
AATATGGACTAAAGATCACCACTTCATCACCTGGATCAATTAGTGCACCTAAAATATTTGAGATCGAATGTTTCGCCCCATTAGAGATCACACAATCAAATTCAGTATCGAGATTTTGAAATGAAATACCACGAGAATGTTCAATGTGTTTTAATAATTTTTTTCTCAACTCAAGGTAACCAGCAACCGGACTATATTGATAACTTTTTAGAAAATCTAATTCACTTCTTAAAGAATCAATAAATGTTAGAGGGGGCCGAAAAGGCAATTGGCCTGCGGTTAAGTTATAAATTTGTTTGCCTTGTTCTTGCAACTCCAAGGCTTTCGAATTCAACTTAAGAGTAACACTCTCAGGTATACCTTTAACTCTTGAACTTAACTTCATACTCAACTTCCCTGTATTGATATTTCATCATCATACCATAATTTAGGGAATTTCCGCCATTAAGACAAAGGAATCTCCATGAGCATATTCTTTATTGATTTTTAAACCAGACATCAACAAATCTTTATTTGGCCCTTTTACTAAGTCTGATTCAATCCAAAGAACTCCGCGGAATTTCTGTTGCTTCAAAAACTCAATTAAATGCAAATAAACTTGATGATTTTCATAGGGAGGATCGATAAACATGACAGTATCTTCTTCTAAGTTTTTTTGGCGTATATCTAGTAAAAATCCAGCTACCGCTTTTTCTGAACTCATCAATAATGCTTGAACATTTTTTGATACTTGATATTTTTGCTCGACCTGTTTGAGATTATTTTTCAAAATATCATAGACTTTTTTATTGGGCTCTGAAAAATAAACGGCTTCTGCCCCTCTAGACCAAGCTTCAATGCCCATTGAACCTGTCCCGGCGCAAAGATCGACAAAACAAAAGCCTGAAAAATCTTGATAGTAATCAAAAATTCTGCGTTTTAATAACACTTGAGTGGGACGTATAAGATCACCTTTAGGAACATCGAGAAAATAACCTCGAGCACTTCCGCCTAAGATCTTAAGCGACATTTCGTTTGGCGATTTTGTCTTTTAATGGAATATTGAATTTCACTCCATTAGTCATTTCCACCACACAACCCTCTTCCTCGCTCATGTGAACCTCTACTCCTTCAAACGAAAGAGTGACACCTTGATTGCCATTCACAAAAAGCTTTACGTCCCCTTCGCCTATTTTAAAATTCATCATCAGCGACATCGTCCCTTCAGCCTGCAATGAAACAGGTGAAGATGAAGGAGTTGAAGAAGTTGATTTATTTTTCTCTACAAAAGTAGGTTTAGAATCTGTCATTGAAATAACGTTTGAAATTGATTCCGAAGTAGCTGCCGACACTGACTCAGCTTTCACTTCTTCCATTGAATCAGAAATAGTATCAGAAAAACTGTCCAACTCATCTGAGTTACCAAGAATTTCATCAGCTTCCATCATTTCCATATCAACATCTGGAGTGCTGGCCATCATTGTTGATTCAGCTTCGAAGGACTCACCTTCATGATCAAGCATATTGATAACTTCTTCTGCTTCATCACGATTCATTCTCATAAGAGAATTTTCTAATTCTTCATCAATTTGTTTTTGTAGATCTGTTTTATGCACTTCAGCTGGTGGAACTTTTAAAAGTTCACTATGATGACGCGTATCTTCTTCCACTAAAGAATCTAGGGCCGCTTCAGTAATGGCATCAGGTTCTACGAACTCTTTTTCTAAACTTTCAATCTCATTCATAATGTCTAGAAGCTCTGCTTCATTGAAGCCTTGCTCATCACCAGAATTACCATCATTTTTATCATTAAAATCTGTCATAAATAGCCCCTAAAGACATTATTAACTCTATGCATTATCGGATTTAATGACCATAACCTTAAGCCTCAGCGCGCAAAATTCTGAATTTTAAGTTAAATTGCCGAAAATACGAGACTAAATGAGAAAAAATTGTATTTTTTTCCATGACAACTGATCGTGATCTAGGTAACAATTTTAGCCTCGAAACTTAGTTGATTAAATTAGGTGCTTTTAAGGAATAAAAGTTGAATTCACGCGACGGATTTAAGGCCTCCAGTTGGCTTATCCATTCACACGAGGCTAAAGCCTATACCGATAATCTTTCAGAAAATTCTGAAATCGATTTGCTATCTTCTAATTTTAGGCCGAGTGATTTTTTTATTCCTGGATGGCGTGGTGAAGGTCTCATTTCTAGTGGCGCGATTCAAATTAAAAACACTATCCATAATCTGACGATTGATTCGTTATCCCAATATAAAACTTTTGGGCAATCAAACCGCTCTTTAAAGTTGGCCGTTTATAACGAATTTCAAGCCTATATTAAATTCAAAGAGCTCGATTTAAAGGAACTCAAAAACTTCAATGATTTTTGGTTTCATTTTCAAGATGTCACATCTCCTTATAAACAACATTTAGAAGATTTTTCTAAAATTTACTGTTTTAGGGCCGTTTCAATCTACCTTTTTAGAATCAAATTCCTCTTAGATCTATCAAGAGAAATAGCTCTCACTCCCACTGAAGATAACTTAATCAACCCACTTTCGTATCTTGGAAAAATCTTTAAGAAAGACAGCTCCACGGAACTAGATTGCGAGTGCTTAAGAACCAATCAATACAGCTGGTATCGCCCATCATTTGAGTATCGATCTGAAGTTGTTAAATTAAGAGACCAATTCCACAGTATTTCGCTTACTGAATTAATTAAAATTTTTTCAACCACAGATACTGACAAAATGTATTCGTTATCAAACTATAGTCACTCGTTATCTCATGTAGCGATGGGACAATTGGTAAATGAGTTATTGATCGTTTTACCTAAATGGCTTGATCAATCACAAGCGACAAGTAGTAGTAACGATAGACGTCCTTTTATTAGTGAATACTTAAAATCGCGCAAAATAAAAGTGCTGAACACACTCTTTGCTGGTAAAAATATTTCATCTCTTGCTCTCTCTCATTGGCTAGCTCAAGATCGCAATATGAAAGATCAATGGGATCACCTGATTTGCCCGGACTTTCACGGCAATGAATTTATTGAAGGTGCCTATTTAAAAATCTGCCAAGAATTACAATTTTTGAGTTTCCTGGCAAAAATAGCAAATGAACAAGGCTATGAAGCGGTTCCTTTCATTTGTAAAGTTATGAAAGAAAAATATCAGACTCAAGACGAAGTTCAACAAGCATCTTTCTTTCAAGTTTCTGAAGTTCAACAAGAAACTCTCTATGATCGTGTGATCTTAAATTTAACTGATTTACCAAAAACAAACCCACACTTTTATGTGGTTCAACAGTTAACAAGTTATAAAAACCTTCTAAAAAATGAAGGGCGAATTATTCTTTTCACAAATCAAAAGATTTTTGTTCCATCACAAAGTGAAAAAGTTGAACAGCTTTTAAAAGACTATAAAATAGACTGTCATTTCTCATTGGAAGAATTAGCGGGCAAAGGTGAATTGGCCCAATATATAGTGATCTTAACAAAGCGTGAATCTAAAGCTCATGTCGTTAATGATTTTAATTTTCAAGCTCCGCGCGAAACTAAGGAATCTTGCCACAGTTTTAACATGCGTGGAGAGCTTACTCGTTTTAATAAATTTCATCTTTTCGTCAAAGAATTAAAAACTTTCGTAAAAGAAAAATCTTCACAATCCGCACCGATTTATCAAAGAGAAATTGAAGCTAAACTTCATTTTGACTACCATATTGATGCTATTATGGAAGGAAAGCTTCTCAGCTCTACGACGAAAGATTCAAGCCCAAAACTTCACTCAAACTTTTTTAGGAACCTTTATAACTCTTGCATTGGTTTAGAGAACTTTTTTACTATTGAATCCATAGACCACAATTTAGGAATGAATCGTAAAACTCTTTCTTCTGAGTTGTTGGGGATAAAAGCAGAAAAACCTAAGTTTCCCCTCATTCTCATCGTCAATGCTTCTTCGGCGACAAACATCAAAGTTGAACTAGTGAGTGGGGATTTATATCAAGCTAAGTTAGAAATGTATGGAACGGCTTACTATAGCTATTTTGGACTGACTCAAAAAGTAAAAGATATTAACTTGAATGTGTTTAGAGAATACTTCAATTCCTCTATTGGCCACCAAGTTATTCAATTACAATTAAACGATGTTCAAGCTAAGCTAAAAGCTAAAGTAAAATCTCTTTTAATTCCTAAATTCTTTTTAAATACAACTTGTGTTCCAGAGCAAGACTTACATCACTTTGATTTCTTTTTATCAGGCAAAGACGCTTTATTAGCAGAAACTCCTGATGTACTTAACCAAAAGTTCTCACGTTGTTTAATGAAGGCAGATTATTTAGCAAAAGACTATGCCTGGCATTTATTAGGTCTATCTTCATACTTTAATGTTACGTTAAACAATATGCTGACTGAAGGTTTTGAGAAGTCATTTAATAAGTATAACTTCTCTAACCCGTTGATCCTAAAACCTCTTCTTTCGCTAAAAACAGAAGCCATTTACCCGCGTAACGAAGATGTTTATATAGAATTTAAATCGCCAAACGTCAGTGAACTTCATCGTCCACTCACGAGCATTGTTCAGAAAATAGAGAACGAAGAAACAGCAACTCTGACACTGAGAAACGATCAATCAGACATCGTTGTCCTACACTCTAGACCTACGATGATTGCTTTCTTGAAATTTATTCTTGATTCAGCAACAGGCCATAAATTAGCGGACATTTTAACAACGTTAAAGGTTCCAGCATTAAATGAAATGGAAAATATTTTGAGTAACTACGCTCAGCTTGAACATGTCTTATCGGAAATCAAAGTTAAGAACGAGAATTTTATTTCTCAAGTCCTTAACTCTTCAATCCACAATAATCATTAAATCGAAATTTGATCGAGAATTTCTTTTTTCGTTCCAACTTTTACATCGACTAAACGCGCCGTTTGCTGGCTTGGTAAACCCTTAAAGACGAGCTTAACGATTTCTCCGGAACGTTCACCTTTTGAGTTTGTCATCACATCAAATTGAACTTTTCCACCAAACTCTTCCATAAATGATTCGCAAATCGTTAAACCGATATTGGCATCATCAATCTCAGACACTTCATTATCAACAACGCTCTTTGCCTGTGATGTTCCTGAATTAATAACATCTAAAACAATACTTGATCCCAGACGAATTCCATTAATCGTTAATTTTCTATTCTTAGCATCTGTTTTATTTTCTAAAGACTGGATCGCATTGTTGAAGACTTGAAAGAGAACTTGTTCTAATTCTTCAGTTCTAAAATAAATATTTAGAGCAGAATCCATATTTAATTCAATTGAGATTCCGTGTTTAAAGATTCTATCTGAAACTAAGTCAAAAATTTTCTCGACTGAGTTTTCCAAATTAATGACAGGAAACTGGCCAGTCGTTTGAGTCGCCTCGGTATTATACGTAGCAGTTTTATCAGCACGAAGATTCAATGTTTCTTCGACCATATCACTCACGCGTGCAGAACCATCTGCATTTCTCGTCAATGTAGAGTCTTCCCACATCATATCCATTTTCTTTTTATAATCAGCAACAGAATCGTTCCCGGTTACCACTTGAACGGCAGAGTGAGGTGTGGCTCGAACTACATCTTTGGCGGAAGTAGCTTGAAATGAAATTCCATCTACTAACTTAGTAAATAATCTAGAACAATAAACCAAACCATTATTTTCTAGGCTACTTTTTAAGATATCGATAGATCTGGCAGAATTTAACACAGAATAATCATATAATTCAGACTGTGCTTCAAGCTCACGAACATGATTACTAAATCTACGTTTTGTTTGTCTGAATAATTCAAGAGCAATTGAAACACCTAATAATGTCATTAAGGCGACGAAAATCATTTTTAAAAGATCGGCCGTCTGATCTAAGTTAGCTTTTAAAGCTCCAGTTCCTTCATAAACATCATCTTTTAAAGATTCAATTTTTTCGAATCTTTCAGATGGATTTGAATTCGCAGCTTTCGCTCCATTCGTTAACGCTGCTCCAGCTGTCCCACCAGATAAAATATCTTCATGAAACCAATGAATGCTTGAAGCGAGAGTGGAAAGTTTTTTATAAGTGGCACCATCAAATTTTCTGAGAACGTCTTCCGCAGAAACTAATCCTTCGGCCATACATTCTTCAGTCAGTGCTTGGAAATTTTGAGTGAGATATACTGAAGAAGCATCATTAATAATTTTCGCTGTAAAAGTTTGATTCACTCGTTGAAAACAAGTTTGAATCCCCCCTTCTAAATTAGTGAGCTTACTCGTTTTGAGCGAGTTTTCAGATATTAGATAACCTGTTGTAATCACAGATCCTAATAAGATTAACTGAAGGGTATACTCTTTTGCATAACTAGTTAATTTTAAGATATTCATAAATCTCCCGAGGCCTATTGCCTCAGCTATTAGTGTATCCTCCCTATAAAAATGAACAACTTTGGGCAAAATTTCCCCCTAAAAGCACTTTTAAGTAGATATGCCCTCAACCTCTCTGTTAGAATCAGTTTATGAGTGAAACAACCGACAA
>JAKLJM010000130.1 GCA_023151145.1 Bacteriovoracaceae bacterium
AACGTTTGGGCTTAAGTGGAGTAGCTAGTCAACGTGCTACTTCATGGAATAGACCTCCAATTGATCGCATGGCCAATGTTAATCTTGAGCCAGGAACATCTTCTTTTGATGACATGATTAAGTCAGTTGAAAAAGGTGTATATATGATCAGCAATAGATCGTGGTCGATTGATGATTATCGCAATAAATTCCAATTTGGATGTGAGTACGGAAAACTCATTGAGAACGGAAAAATCACTAAAACAGTTCGCAATCCAAATTACCGTGGAGTCACAACTCCATTTTGGAATAATTTAAAAATGGTTGGAGATCAATCAACGTTTGAAGTTGGTGGATTAGCTAATTGTGGAAAAGGGGAGCCAAACCAAGTGATCTTCGTCGGCCACGCTTCACCAATTTGTTTATTCTCAAACATTGAAGTGTTTGGGGGAGGAAAGTAAGATGACGACTCAAAAAACATTTACCAAAGAACAATTTAAAGATTTTTCAACCAGTGCCTTTCAAATGTTAAAAGCTGGTGAGATCATGACTTTCAGTTTATCAGCTGAAAACACACTTTTTACTCGTTTATCAAAAGCTAAGATCAGACAAAGCTCATATGTTGATCAAGGCTCTGTGGCGATGAATTTTATTGCTGATGGAAAAACCATCAATATGTCGTTTAACTATACTCAAGATTTAAATGTAGATTTACTGACATTTAAATCTTACTTAGATAAAGCGCGAAACTATTTACCAGGTCTTAGTACAGATCCTTATCAAGTAGTTCCTACAAATAATGGTGAAAGTGTTTTAGAAACATTACACGGCGAACTTCCATCAGATGAAGAGATCATCGCTTTAGCGCTTGATCATGTTGGTGATAATGATTTAGCTGGTGTTTTAACGAAAGGGGATATGATTAGGGCCAATGCCAATTCTCTTGGTCAATTTCATTGGTTTAAAACGCGCTCATTTTATGTGGATTATTCATTTTATAATGAAAAACAAAAAGCAGTTAAAGGACTTTATGCAGGTTCTGTTTGGAATCAACAAGATTATACTCGTGAACTTAAGGACTCTATTGAGAAATTAAATCTGATGAGTAAAGAGTCTGTAGAAGTGGCAAGAGGAGACTATCGCGTTTATTTAGCACCATCTGCGGTCAATGAAATCCTAGGGATTTTATCTTGGGGAGGAGTTTCTGCTGGAGCTCATAAAAGAGGGGAAGGATCTCTTGCGCAATTAATGAAAGGTGAAAAGAAGCTTTCGCCAAAGTTTACATTAGAAGAAGATTTTAATTTAGGATTAACTCCACGTTTTAATGATCTTGGAGAAGTTTCTCCACTTTCTCTGACACTTGTGAAAAATGGCGAATACCAAGAATTTTTAACCAGTACGAGAACGGCAAAAGAGTTTAATCTAACCTCAAACTTTGCTTCGGAATACGAAGGATTAAGATCTCCTAAAATTCACGGGGGAGAACTTAAACGTGATGATATTTTAAAGAAGCTAAATCGCGGATTATATATCTCAGATCTTCACTATTTAAATTGGTCAGATCGAGAAACAGCAAGAATCACAGGGATGACTCGTTATGCTTGTTTTTGGGTGGAGAATGGAGAAATCGTTGCTCCAATTAAAGATTTACGCTTTGATGAATCGATCTATAAAATTTTTGGTTCAGGTTTAGTGGAGTTTACTGAAGCGACATCGATTGTCCCAGCAACTGGTTCATATGGTGGCCGTGATATTGGTGGAGCATCTGTTCCAGGTGCTTTAATTGAAGGTTTTACATTTACATTATAATTAGGTTTTGAAATGAAATTGGTGAAGTTGGTAATTGTTTTCTTTTTTGGTTTGAATCTTTTTTCACTTGAAGCTGGAATGATAAATTTTCTTCCTGATGCAAGTTTAGAGATATCAGGTGCCATTGAGAAAAAGGATTACCAACTCATCGAAAAACACCTAAACGCCACTAAAAAAATTATTTTAAATGATGTCGGCAGTGGCGAAGTGGATGTCTATCTTCCACTCGCTAATAAGATTTTTCAAAAAAAATTACCAGTTGAAGTAAAAAATGCCTGTATCGCCACTTGTGTTTACTTATTTTTGGCCGGTAGTAAAAAGACCTTAAAAGATGGCTTTATTGGAGTAACTGAGAGTACTTCTTATTATGTGAATAATTGGAATCTTGTTCATGAGCAGTTTGAAAATCCCGATAAAAAAGCATCTAAGGAAAAACTACTGGCTGAGTTAAAGCGAATTGCCAAAATTGAAACTGATTTTATGTCTAAAATTAAAATGAAAGATGATCTCTTTTATGCCCTTCCTAAAGTTAATTATACCCGTGGGGAAAAAGCCTTTTCTTTTCTGGTGTTAAAACCAGAAACGTTGAAAAAATTCGGAGTTACTAATCTTGAAGGACAAATGAAAGTGACATCTGTTCTTTTCGGTGAAGACGTGGCGAAAAACCCTGGGCTTTATCAAATCCAATAACCACTAATTTAAGAATTGGTTTTAATAAAAAACTTTTCTTGAAACTCATACCGATAATGATTGGTTTCTATTTTTATCGGATACGCACCAGTATCCAATTCGGGCAAAGTACATTTAAACAAATTGTCAGATATTCGGACAACGGGGATACAAGCTTCGTTGTTGATTTTTATGCTTGGATTATCATTTGGCGCTAAAGCCGCTTTATGTTGGATAAAAAGGGTGTCAGGTTCCAGTGTTTTTCCTTTGAAAGTACTTATGGCAATCGGTGATCTTTGTTCAAAATCTAGGCTTATATAATGAAAAAGCCCCTGACACCCATTTTTCACCCAGAGCTGTCCTTCAGGTGTTAATCCATAATTCTGTTGTGCCCCAGATGCAACACAGTTGCTTCTTGGAAACGAAAATATACTTATGATGTAATGAATAGGGTAACGTGGGGTACAAGTTGAAGGATGATCTTTTTTGTTCAAGACATTTAGACAAAGAATCAGTCGTGTTCTAAGCCCTGAGTGTTTAACTTTTAAGTCAGTTTTATTGGTATCCACAACTGGTGGAGGATCGACATCGCCGTCGCCGTCGTCATCGGGATTTGGGGTGTCGTCGTTTCCACCATCGTTTTCTGAATCATTGTCACCTCCGTTATTGTTAGAGTCAGCTAGTAAAAATAGTCTTTGGCAAAAGTAATTAACGTCTGTTGAGGGAATTATGCGAAACTGGGTAAATGTATATAAGTGATCATCACTCATGATCGTTTCAAAATGTTGATGGTAGATAAAATCAATTTGCCCCTCAGATAAGTTCTGGCAAGTGCTTTGTAGTGTTGATTTAATGAGCTCTTCAGAGCTCAGTTGCATCAGTGAGAAGTCAAAGAGATTGCCTAGATTTAAAATATCATAAAAATATAAACTTGATCTTAAAGTATCCTCTTTATTAATAGGGCGAAGTAATTTTTTATCGCGGCTAACTTCTAAGGGATCAAACTTAAAAATGATCTGGCGATTTCCATTTTGAAAGTTCGGAAAAGTGAGGCGAAGAATTTTTTGTTCAAGTGAAGAGGAGTTTAATATTTTAAAATTATAATTATTGCTTTGATCTACATCCGTTTTACATAAATCAGTAAAGCGACCATCATTGGCCAGGAATTGCAGATTAATACAGCGGGCGCTATCAACACAGCTTGTTTGACATTTAATTTTTGCCAGAAGATCAGAGTCACTTATCGTTGTTGTTGGCGAGAGGATAGCTGCAATAGAATTACTATTTAATAATGATAATAGTTTTTTACTGAGTAAGTATTTTTTCCCAGTTACCAGTTTTTCTTCATATTCGTGAGTGAGTATCTTAGGTGAACTTATTGTCCCTTCTAGTTCTAGATCAAACGTTGGAGTTTCACGAGGTGACGGTGTTGGAAGTTCAATATTATTTGGGTCTGTGGGGATAGGTGGGAGAACGTTAGGGGGCGTTCTCCCACATGCTGCTAGGATGATCAATAGAGTAGCTAAGATCAGTGATGAGGATATGAGTTTGGTGATCTTCATATCCTGATTTTAATTGGTTTGGCGTATTTTCAAGAATCAATTTCAATTGAGATAATGATTCAAGAGATAAGCTAAGTAATACTTTTACTCAAACCACAAATTAAGAGTTTAACTATGCTGACTAAATTTTCTAAAGGTAATCTAGACAAAAACAGTCCCGTAATTAGGATAAGTTAATTAAATGAATGACTTGATTAAGCTTTTTTTTGGAGAAAAGATATCTTGTCTTAAAATTTAAAACAATTCTTCAATTTTTAATAGTTTAGTCGAAAAGAAGTTGATGAAGAAACTTTTGGTTTACCTATCAATACTTATAATTAATCTCTTAACGATCATAAAAATACAAGCAAACTTATCGATTTAACATTGGAACTAAAAAATACCCAAAAAGAAGTGGAGTCATTATTGGCAAGATTTTTAACTCTTTTTGCTTTATTAAAATTGACTCCCGTACCGATAAAGCTACAATAAAGACAGGGGCAGTGATTAATTTCCGGCCACCTACAGAGTATAATTATAATTTTGAAACAGCGAGAGACAATAAGTGTTGCGACCGAAACCGATACAAAATGAAATAACGTTCGAACTCGATGAGATGTTTTACTCAGTTACTAATCATCGAGGAATCATCCTGGAGTGTAATGAGGTTTTTAGAAAATTAAGCAGATATTCACGCGAAGAAATTATTGGAAGTGCACATAATATAATTCGTCACCCCGACATGCCAAAAGTTATTTTTAAAACTCTCTGGGATACAATCTTGGCCGGAAGGCCCATTTGTGCTTATATTAAAAATCTTGCGAAGGATGGTTCATACTATTGGGTTTTCGCTACGGTTATACCAATCGGAGAGGATTTTCTTTCTATACGAATGAAACCCACTGCTCACTTGAAAGAAGTTATTGAAAATTTATATAAAGAACTTCTGAGTGTTGAAAAAATATCTGGTGTAGATGCCTCATTGAAAGCTCTCGTCACGGCCCTAAACTCACTAGGGTTTCCTGATTATGATTCTTTTGGACAACTCGCAATCTCGACAGAGCTTTTAAATAGGAATGAACTTCAATCTAAAGAAGCTCAAAAATCAAATAATGAAAATTCTTTCTCAGCATCAAAGCAAGATCATTTAACAAGTATTGGGGAATCACTTTTTAGAATATTTGGTGCCACGAGCAAGTTATCTACTCGCACTAAAGCAATATCGGAAAAAATTGTTAAAATTAGAGACATTTCAAAAAGCATTGAATTTGCTGCGCTCAATACCATCATTGAAGCGGAAAGATTGGGCAGTGATGGTAAAGCACTTGCCGTCATTGCTGAACATATTTCGACAGGGGCTGTCGAGGCAAAAAAATTAAACTCCAGCATCGGGTTGCTTGCCACAAAAATGTTAGAAGTATTTGCCTCAACTCAATTCTCCGTCGCCCTCTCAACTCTTCAAGTTGAAATGCTATCTTGCTTTATTCTTCAGCGAAAAAATGATCCATCATCCATGGATGAAGCTGTGTTTAATAAAAATGTATCGATGTTAATCTCTCAACTAACTGAAAGCTTGAAAGTAGCAGAGCTTACCCTCACGTCTTTAAGTGAGGATGTCCAACGTATCTCTTTGGAGCTTGGACGCACATCTGAAATTCTTTCAACACTCCACTTTATTCAAAAATCTGGCTCAATTGAATCCGCCAGGCTAGTTAACGGTAGCATCTTCTCTCAATTATTTGTTTCAATCATGGGCCTAATCAACGAATCAAAAATAATTTATTCAGAATTTTCAGAAATTGTTAATAGAGAAATTAAAAATAATGTCATGACCGCCATAGAGGAATACAAGGTAATTACGGGTACATTGGGCCATGTAGAATATAGTGATAATAAACTAAACACGCCCTGAAACTTGCAATAAAGACAGGGCCGTGATTAATTTTCCGGCCCTCTTCTTGTGCATAATTATAATTTTGAAACTTGAACTACTTTTCCGCCTTTAAATACAGTCAAAAAAGTTGCAGTTGATCCACTGTGATTTGTCTCAGAGAAGCTAATGGCAAAACCACCAATTTTGGAATTAAATTTATTCATAGTATCCCTGAATAGATCACGACTCGTAAGAGCTGCCTTGTTTGTTCTATAAGCTTCTACTACAAGACGGGCACTTACATATCCTTCAAGGCTAGTATAATCAAATTCTTTTTCACCTGCCGCAGTCATCGCTTGTTGATAATCCTTAACTAGCTCATTAGAATTATCAAAAGGAGAAGGAAAAACCTGTGAAACGATAACGCCTTCTGCATCACTTCCTAATTCTTTCAACAGGGCCGATGTTCCAACGAAAGAGACATTGGCCATAAGAAATGTAGCTTTTTCGGCCTTTGCTTTTTTAGTAAATGCAGCTGCTGCCCTATAGGCACCGATGATTATAACTGCATCCGGCTTTGCCTTAACAACGTCAGCGTAACCAGAATCGATATTGACCGTGTTTCTCGCATA
>JAKLJM010000131.1 GCA_023151145.1 Bacteriovoracaceae bacterium
ATCAATCAGCGATTGAAACGTATAATTGAAATCCAATCATTGCTTGTTCCTCAACTGTCCATCCTCGAAACGATGACACCGATGGATTTTTTAGAATTTAGAGATCTCTTAATTCCAGCAAGTGGTTTTCAAAGTGTACAGTTTCGTGAAATTGAAATTAAAATGGGTTTAAATACCAAAGAACGATTTAATGTCGATCGCGAATTCTTTACTGGTCGCTTAACTGAAAAAGATAAAAATCACATTGAAACTGCAGAGTCTACTTCTTCGCTTTTTCATTTAATGGAAAAATGGTTAGAAAGACTACCTCTAACAAACTCACCTAATTTTAATTTTTGGGAAAAATATAGAATTGCTGTTGAGCAAATGCTTAATCAAGACGAGGCGACACTGACAAAAAATCTTGCTTCTTTAGGGGAACGTGAAAAACAAATTCAAATTCTAAATTTAGAAAATACCAAAAAAACATTTGCGAGTTTATTTGATGAAAAATCTCATCAAGAATTAATTAATGATAAAAAAAGAAGACTCTCACAACCCGCTCTCTTGAACGCTCTTTTTATTCTTCTCTATCGCCACGAGCCTTACCTCACGCAGCCATTTGAAATATTAAATAATCTTATGGTGATTGATGAAAACTTTACGCATTGGCGATACAAACATGCGCTCTTGGCGCAAAGAATGTTGGGAAATAAAATTGGAACGGGTGGTTCTTCTGGTCACACCTATTTAAAAAATGCTGCTGATAATAATAAGATCTATTTGGATCTTTTTAATTTATCTACATACATTATCGCTCGCTCTTATTTGCCGGCGCTTCCTCAAGATGTAAAAGCTGCTCTCAATTTTCAAAAGATTTAATTATGTATAAAAAATATTATTCGAAATTTCTCGCGAATCATCAAGACGTACAGCACTTTGCTTGTCATAGTCATCACTATTGGCCTGATGTCACCAGAGAGGCTGTACTAGAATATTGGGACGATTCTGCAAAATATGTAGATGGGAAGTGGGAGTATATTTTTACTCACAAAATTCCTGAAACTCAAAAACTTATCGCAGATGAATTACAACTTAGTTCACATCAGAATATTGTTTTTGCTCCGAATACTCACGAATTTGTTTTTCGATTACTATCATCTTTACCAAAAAACAAAATAAATAAAATTCTTTCTACCGATTCTGAGTTTCACAGCTTTGATCGCCAAATTAATCGTAGCGCGGAAGAAAACTATATTCATTACGACTTAGTTCCAACTCAACCTTTTGATACTTTTTCTGCACGTTTTATTCAGAAAATTAAATCAGAAAAATACGATATGATTTTTTTTAGCCATGTTTTCTTTAACTCTGGAATGGCTGTAAAAGATTTAGAAGAAATTGTTGCGGCCGTAACAGATACTGACACAATTATTGTTATCGATGGTTACCACTCATTCATGGCTCTACCAATCAATTTATCAAAACTTGAAGATAGAATATTCTTTTTAGCTGGTTCATATAAATATGCCCAAGGAGGTGAAGGCGCATGTTTTATGGTTTGTCCTAAAAATAGCACACTTCGTCCCGAATATACTGGGTGGTTTGCCGAACTAGAGAATATCGAAGGTCATACAACAGAAGTTTTCTATCCTAATACTGCCTTAAGATTTGCTGGATCAACCATGGACTTCACTGCACTCTATCGGTTAAATAGTGTTTTAAAACTTTTCAAATCCATTCATTTAAACGCTGAAAAGATTCATCATTATATACAAGGATTACAAGCAAGCTTTCTCATAGAATTAGCGGAGCAAAAACACCACTACTTAACGGAGAAAAATATTTTATCCGTAGATTATCAACATCATGGGCATTTTTTCTCTTTTGCACTTCCAAGCCCAGATCATGCTAGAAAATGCCATGATGAACTTAAAAAACATGGAATCCTTACGGATTATCGAGGCTCAAGATTAAGATTTGGATTTGGTCTTTATCACGATGGAAATTATAATTTAAGTGCAATAAAAAACATTAACTAAAAAGTTATTTCATCATTATTAGATTTATGTTGAAGCATTTCCTGTACGAATTGCGAAACCAGCATATTTTCAAAGATGGTTTTATCTGGAATTAAATCCGTTTCATTTTCAACTGAAGTCATGACATCCGCACTCTTACCACAGGGATTTATTCCTTTAAAAGCTTCTGGGTCATTATGAAAATTTAGAGCAAGCCCGTGATAAGTAACCCAAGATTTTACCGCTACTCCAACAGAAGCGATCTTCAAAGCATCAACCCATACTCCAGTCTGTGAGG
This sequence comes from Bacteriovoracaceae bacterium, assembly GCA_023151145.1. Lineage (GTDB taxonomy): Bacteria > Bdellovibrionota > Bacteriovoracia > Bacteriovoracales > Bacteriovoracaceae > Bacteriovorax. The sequence continues at coordinate 2,299 of JAKLJM010000131.1, forward strand.
GATTATTGCGATCTGGATTCCCAACAGCTTTTACTCCAAATGCAATTAGAGTTTTTACCACAGCATCTTCAAGTGCAAATAAATAACCTTCTAAATTTTTATTATAATTTTTTAAATTTATAATCGGATATAAGATGATTTGACCTGGCCCATGATAAGTTGCTCTCCCACCTCTTTCAATTTGTACCGTCTCCCCAGCCCAACCCCAAACTTCATTGGCTTCGGTTTTTCTGCCCAAGGTTACAACCGGGTGATGAGAGCAAACGATGATAGTGTCTTCAGCTCCCGCTAAAACATCATTAACTGTTTTTAGTTGGAGGTCGTAAACATCTTGATAGTTCTGCAAACCTAAATTGAGAATTTTCATTACAGTTCCTTAGTTTTCTACTGAAACTTCTTCTAATGAGCTTGATTGATTTTCGCGATCTTTATCAATCACACCTTTCATGAAAAACTCTCCAGCCTTATATGAACTTCGAACTAGTGGTCCTGAGGCGACGTACAGAAAGCCCATGTCTTTAGCAATCTTTTCAAACTTTTGAAATCTTTCAGGTGTTGAGTATTCAACGATTGGAAGATATTTTTTGTGATGATCTGTTGGACTTAAATATTGACCAAAGGTCACAATATCGCAGCCTACAGACTTTAAATCATTTAACGTTTCGATGACTTCTTCATCCGTTTCACTGAGACCAAACATGATGGAAGTTTTTGTGTATTGTGAAGGATTTAGTTCTTTAACTATTTTTAAAGTTTGTAAACTTTGATCATAGCCACTTCTGCGGTCACGAACTTTCTTTGTCAATCTTCTCACCGTTTCTACATTGTGAGCGAAGACATCTGGTTTCGCTTTTACTACTCTTTCGACTAATTCAGGTACAGCATTAAAGTCGGGTGTTAAGACTTCAACGATCATTTTTTTATTGTTTCTTTTAATAACTTCAATTGTTTTTGCGAAGTGCTCACTTCCTAAATCTTCTAAATCATCTCTATCAACACTTGTTAAAACCACATAATCCAAGCGCATCTTAGCAATAGCTTCGCCTACTTTATAAGGTTCATCTTTATCTAGAATTCCTTTGGGATTTCCGGTTTTAACCGCACAAAATCGACATGCTCGAGTGCATGTGTCTCCCATCAACATAAAGGTTGCAGTTCCGCCACCCCAACACTCTCCCATATTGGGACATAAGGCTTCCTGACAAACAGTCACTAAGCCAAGCTCCTTAAGCATGGTTTTTATGTTTTGGTAATTTTCTCCATGTGGGGCACGTACTTTAAGCCACTCGGGTCTTTTTGCTTTTTCCATCATTACCTCAGTTTTTCTAAACAAAAGGCATTAAAGAATAAAAATGCTAAGAAATCAATTGAACATGCGTAAGAAGATAAAGACTAAGACTCCTGTCACTGAAACATAGAGCCAAATGGGAAAAGTAATCTTCGCAAGCTTTTTATGCCAAGACCAATTGGCCCTAAATGCATGATAAAAGGTTAAGAAAATAAGTGGAACTTGTACGATGGATAAAAGGACATGGGTGATAAGAATGAAAAAGTACACATAGCGTACTGTTCCCTGTGCTAAGAACTTAGTGTCGCCTTGAAAGTGATGGTAAGTAATGTAGCTAATTAAAAAAAGTGCTGAAGAAAGAGCTGCTCCTAACATGAATGATTTATGCAATTTTTTATCACCATCCTTAATTGCTTTGTATCCTAAAATTAAAAGCATGGCGGTAATTGTATTAAAAATAGCATTCACGAAGGGTAAGTAAGCAACCCAAGAATACTGAGCCTCTGGTACTGGCTTGAAATAAATTAACCAAATAAGAAAAGCAAAAACCAATAAACTCACGATAAAAATAACAATTTGTGCTTTTTTATCCTGGTTAGTTAATTTTGGATTTTCCATATAGTTATTGGGGTGCTTGATCGTCGCTAGGAAGTTGTTTGTTAATATTTCTGTTTTTTATGATAGATCTAAAGATAAGAAAAAAAGGAATATATATAAGTGCAATAAAAGTCCAAATAACAATTAGATAAGTTTTACTTGTCTCTGGATCTGAAATACAAGTTGGGCAAGCTAATGCTTGCCCAGAAAAAATCATCAATAAGAAAACAATTTTATTTTTCATTATAATAAATAAACAAAAGTAAAAACGAGAATCCAAACAAGGTCGACAAAGTGCCAGAATAATCCTGCAATCTCTAGCATGTTGTAATCACCGTTATCGAAATCACCTCTATAAGCTAAAACATACATAACGATTAAGTAAATTACTCCCGATAAGACGTGTAATCCGTGGAAGCCTGTAATGGCAAAAAACGTCGAAGCGAATAAATCATTTCCATGAGCATATGTACTAAACGTCATGCCCATGTCGTTAATTAAGTGTGAGTATTCGTAAACTTGTAATGCAAGGAACCCCATACCACCAATAATGGTAGCAAGTAGCCAATTAAGCATTCCTTGTCTGTCTCTATTTTTACAAGCATCAATAGTTAATACCATTGATACAGAAGAACAGATAAGAAGAAATGTCATGAACCCAGATAGTTCAACACCACCAAGTGCTTTAACTGGATCTGGCCAGTTTCCTTCTGCTCCAGCTCTTAAGACTGCGTAAGCAATCAAAAAACCTGAGAAAGAAAGTGCATCTGTTCCCAGAGCAAGCCACATTCCAATTTTACCTGGCGAAGCTTTACCAAATTGAACGTCATTATATTCTACTGGTCCATCATGAGAATGAGCGTGTCCCATTGTTTCTCCTTACTTCTTACCTAATTCAATAATGTATTTAGTTAATGCATCGATTTGCTTATCTGCATCTCCACCAAAATAGCCTTCTTCTAATCCTTTTCCTTCTTCAGTGAAGAAAGTTGGCATTGAAGTTCCTGGCATAATTTTTTGTGGGTCTTTTAACCATAATCTAATCCATGATGGTCTTAAACGTTTACCTGCTTTATGTAAATTTGGACCAAGTTGTTCACCGTTATTAAATCCACCTGTGTGACAAGAAACGCAATTATAAGCATTAAATAATTTAACCGCTTCTTCTCTTTCACCTGGACCCCAAACGACTTCGGCATCTTCCTCTTCAAAAATACCTTGGTGAGCACCAGCTGCAAAACCACCAACTAAAGTGTTTTTCTGAGCAAGTGATAAGTTGAAAGATGGCATTCTTACTTTTACCCATGGTCTAATTGGTTCAACATTTCCTAGGAAATTATAAAACCAATCTGTTTGCACACGGTGACCTTGATTAACTAATATTGGTGGACCTTGGTTAATATCATCTTCATACATACGTAGAAGATCTCCACGTAATCCATCAACTTGGTGACATCCCACGCAGTTTAAATTTCCAGCAACTTTCATCGCTTCGTTATAACCAGTCTCGCCAGCGTTATATCTCTTAACTCCAGCCAATGGGATAAAATTTGAAACCTGTCCTAAAAGTGCCACTGTAATATCTTCAGCATCTTTTTTAGACATATAGAAATTTGGCATTAAAAGAAGATCTTTAAATTCTTTTTGGATACCAATATCCCAACGTTTTGGATTTTGTAGATGTGCTGTAATCCATACATCTCTTTGTTTTGGCATTGCGTGCTCTAAGCCAAAACCAAATTGAGTAATTGGCTTCGAACCAACTTTTGTTAACTCTGGTCCGATAGGAGCATTAGCATCAAATCCTTCGATATTGTGACATGAAAAACATCCGTATTTTGCAATTGAACGTCTTCCTAACTCCATCGTCTTTTCATCATCTGTCATTTTAGCAACTTTTTCACGAGCTGATTCAATGGTGTCAAATGCTGATAAGTAGTCTGCTAAAATTCCATCTCTAATTTTTTTATCTAGAGGAGCAAATGTTAATCCTTCTACTTTCTTATTTTTTAAACTCATTAAGTAAGCAGTGATGTCATTTGCTTCTTGGTCAGTTAAACGGAATGACGGCATGATTGTATCTTCTTGGTAATGCCATGGTTTCTTAAGCCATGAAACTAACCAATCAGCCGATACCTTTGATCCAATCCCACTTAAATGAGGGCCAGCGTATCCACCAACTTTCTTCGATAAATCCTCTAAACCATCTACACCGTGACAAGCCAAACATCCGATTTCCGAAATTAATTGCTTACCACTATCTGCATTCCCACCAGCATATTTCTGGAATGGCTCATAGGTT
>JAKLJM010000132.1 GCA_023151145.1 Bacteriovoracaceae bacterium
AAAATACCTGTTAATTGCCAGGAAGTTGTCATCTACAACGGTGTGAGCTTAGTTGATCCCATACCTGCGATACAAGATACGCTAAAACTTCCTACCAATGCCCCTTATCTCTTTAGCATTGGAACAGTTGTCCCTAAAAAAAATTTTCATGTTCTTATTGATATGATGTTAGAGCTTCCTGAGTATCATCTCGTCATTGCTGGAACACTCTTTCATCAATATGCCAAAGAAATGTCTGCTACTATTCATCAACTAAATTTACAGTCACGTATTCACTTGATTGGAACCATTGACGAACAATTGAAGTATAAACTTTATTTAAATGCCAAGGCATTTGTCTTTCCGTCTCTTTTAGAAGGTTTTGGTTTACCGGTGATTGAAGCGATGTCATTTGGTCTTCCTATTATTGTCTCTCGTAAGACCAGTCTTCCAGAAATAGCAGGAACGGAAGCTTATTATTTTGATAACTATGATAAGCAAGTTATGGCGAAAATTGTTCTTTCGGCCATCGAAAATCACAGCGAATTTAAAATGAATCATTTTAAAAATCGTGCAGCTCAATTCACATGGCAAAAAGCCAGTGATCAGTATTTAAAACTGTATGAAAAATTTTTAATTAAAGCTTAGTGCTTTTTGATAAAATCGATAATTTGTTCAAAACCATCGAGCTTATAGAACACACGATCTACATGAGGAGCATGTTTCTCTTTTTGAATGATATCATCCCCTGTAACTAAACAAACATAGACATTGGGATTATTTTTTTTCACAAGTTCAACAAAGTCATTTCCATTTTGAATCGGAAGATAAAAATCACAAAAAACATAACGAATGGTATCTTTATTTTTTTCAAATAAACTTAAACCTTCAACTGGATTAGTGGCTTCAAAAACTTTCATGTTTCCAAAATTCTTTTTGAAATGAAGCAAAGCAAGCTCTCTAAATCCTGGCTCATCATCTATTAATAAAACACTCATCAATTAAAGACTCCGTTATACTTTACGATAATTCTTATACTCTCCTATTCTATATCCAGTTAGATTTTCTACAACTTCAGAAATCCATAAACCCGGAACTTTTTTATCCCAACTCATTGGTAAGCTCATTAAATCAATAGGATTTTTATTTGTTTCTATCCAATGCTCCATGACTTTTGGGTGAGTATCTTTAAAAGCTCTTAGGCCAAAGTCCCTACGATACTTAAATTCTGAATCAGAAAGTGCTTTTCCATGGTACAAAGTATCAAAAGCCTTCACTTTTTGATCCATCACCTTTTCTGCTCTGGCCCAGCCGTAATGAAAAATACGCGCCTTTATTAGTCGGGCATTGATTTTTGTGTCATTAGCATGGCGAAAACCTTGAGCATCTAACCAAGACTTTATGCCGAGCCCATTTTTTATTAAACGAACTTCCCTTCTGTACATCGAACGAATGAATTTATAAGTGTCCACGTTGCCATAGAAATGCAGATAATTAAAAATCAAACCATGAATATGGTCCTCACTCTCCATCTGTTTTACGCCATCTAAAATAGAGTTTAAATCATCTTCATGAACGCACTCGTCACCTTGAATATACTGACAATACTTTCCCTGACATTCTGCTAATGCAATATTGGTTTGTTGGCTTAAGATTAAGCCTGCGGTCTTCATTTTTGGGTCCCAATGGGATTTTAAAAATTTATAACGATCACCTTTTAAATGATCACGTAGGTATTCATAGGTTCCATCATCACCAGTTAAATCTTCACGATCAAAACCGACGTTGATGATCACTTCATCACAAATGGGATCAATGGATTGTACTGACTCCAAAATTGGATAGCCCAGTGTTAAACCATTTTTAATAAAAGTGAATCCAGAAATTTGCTTTGACATAGATTACCAACGGATTGAAAAATTAATTACAACGATAAACATTAATGATCATTTCTTCGATGGGAAATCGAGATTCTTCTTCAACCAAGACTACTTCTGTCGACATTCTTTTGATCGAAATTTTCTGCCAATTATATTTCCAGCTGTTTGCAGAAAACCATTTGCTAAAAAGTGTGCAGGTATAATTTTTTGGTGTGCGATTAAAGATTGTGATAGTTGCTGTGTCTGCATTGATTTCAACCGATGCAGGAAGCGAGCCTCCTGCATTGATTGATTGAATAGAAAAACTGAAAGCCAACAACATTATTTTTAATTTCATATTATTGGCCAAAAATTAAAATAAAGCTTCAGGATTTAAAGTCTGAAGTGTGTTGATAACGTGTCTTAAAAACTTTGATCCTACTTCACCGTCGATAATTCTATGATCGTAAGTATGAGTTGCATACATCATTTGACGAATAGCAATTGCATCGTCTGCTGTTACGATTGGGCGTTTTTGAATTGTACCAACACAGAAAATACCAACTTGTGGCTGAAGAATAACTGGAGTGGCAGCTAATATACCGAATGAACCATTATTCGTGAACGTATAAGTTCCACCAGATAAATCATCCATCGTTAATTTTTTCGTTTTAGCTTTTTTCACCAGTACATCAAGAGCACGTGCGATTCCGGTAATATTTAGGTTATCAGCACCTTTAATAACTGGAACAACAAGACCATTTCCAGGAACGGCAACTGCACATCCTAAATTGATATCTTTTTTCATAACAATGTTATCGCCATCAATTGAAGAGTTTACCACTGGGAATTCTTTAAGCGCTTGAACTAAAGCATAAAGAATAAAGTGAGTATAAGTTAAAGAAAAACCTTCTTGCTTCTGGAAAGTGTCTTTATATTTTTCTCTGAACTTCACAAGGTTTGTCATATCCACTTCATCAATTGAATTAACGTGTGGGCTAGTCAATTTAGAAGCTTGCATATTTTTTGCGATAGCTTTTCTCATATTGTCCATAGGAACAATCGTCACTCTCTCACCTGGGGCAAATGCCGGCATGCTTGGAGCTGTAGGCGCAGTTGGTGCTTTTGTAGCTGTTGCAGTAGTTGCTGCTCCACCTTTTCTCGTTGCTAAATAAGCTTCAAGATCAGACTTGTTTACACGTCCAGCTGCTCCTGTGCCTTTAACATTTGAAAGCTCTGCCAGAGAGATTCCAGCTTCTTCGGCCATAGCCTTTACAAGTGGAGTATAGAAACGACGACCTTCTTCTGTTGATACTGCCGCTACCGGCGCTGCGGTTGCAACTGCTGCTTGAGTAGCCACAGGAGCCGAGTCTGTTTTTGCAACTGGAGCTGCAGAGGCACCCGCTGAACCACCTTTAAATGGAACAGAAGTATCATCTTCAACAACTGCAATTAATTTTTGAACATCAACTGTATCGCCTTCTTTATATAATAACTCTTCAATTCTTCCACCCACTGGTGAAGGAATTTCAGATTCAACTTTATCGGTAGAAATCTCTAAAAGGATTTCATCTAATTTAATCATGTCACCTGGTTGTTTGTGCCATTTAGTGATTGTTCCTGTCGTGATCGACTCTCCCATTTGTGGCATTACGATTTCGTGTCTCATATTAATATTCCTCCGAGTAATCTTAATTAATTTTTTAAAGGCTAAAAGTTTAAAGCTCTTCCACGAGCTGCCATAACTGATTCTGCTAAGAATTCACCTAATGTTGGATGCGGGTGAACTGTCGCAAAAATTTCTTCATCAATTCCTTCCATCGTTCTGAAAAGAACGTATTCATGAATTAACTCAGTGGCATGAGTTCCTACAATATGGGCTCCTAAAAGCTCACCATGTTTTCCAAGAAGAGTTTTAACAAACCCGTCTTTCTCATTTGAAGCAACGGCTTTTCCGTTTGCCGTGAAAGGAAGTTTTCCAACTTTGTATTCGATACCTTTCGCTTTTAAATCTCTTTCAGTGTAACCAACTGAAGCGACTTGAGGCTGACAGTAAGTACATCCTGGGATGTTCATCTTATCAATCGCGTGTGGATGTTTTCCACTTAAGTGTTCTGCTGCTACAACACCTTCATGAGAAGCTGCGTGAGCTAAAAGAGGAGGTCCTGAAACATCTCCAATAGCATAAATATTTGATACGTTCGTTTGATACATGTCGTTTACAGCAATGAAACCGCGATCTGTTTTGATCCCGACATTTTCAAGACCAATTCCGTCAATGTTTCCAGTCATACCAACGGCAATTAGACCCATTTCAAATTTATGTTCAGTAGTTTTTCCACCAACTGTTTCAAAAATTGAAACGTCTTTACCATTGTTTTTAGCAGAAACTTTTTCAATTCCAAGAGACATCTTAATGCCATATTTTTTGTAAGCTTTTTCTACTTCAACAGAAGAATCATCATCTTCAATTGGAAGCAAATGTTTTTGAAGTTCGAAAATATGAACATCTACTCCAAACGCATTCCAGAAATAAGCAAACTCTACCCCAATCGCCCCAGCACCAATAATGGCGATAGACTTTGGAAGAGTTTCCATTTTAATGGCTTCCCAGGCACCAATTAATCTTTTTCCATCATGCTCTAAGCCTGGAAAAGTCTTATAGTGCGCGCCAGAAGCGACAATAAGATTTTTAAAACCAACAGATTCAACACCTGTTGCAGTTTTAACTTCTAAAGTTGTGTTGTTTTTAATTTTACCAAATCCAGAAATAACTTCGATATTGTTTTTCTTCATTAAGAAACCAACACCTTTTGAAATTCTATCTGAAATTCCTGAAGCGCGTTTTACTGCTTGAGCGCCATCAAGACCTTTAAGTTCTACGTTAATTCCTAACTCTTTCATGTCATGAAGTTCATGAACCGAATGAGCAGATTTTAAAACCGCTTTTGTAGGAATACATCCACGATTAAGGCAAACGCCTCCTAATTTATCCATTTCTACGATAGCGACTTTTTTACCAAGTTGAGAGGCACGAATGGCAGCAATATATCCACCAGGTCCGGCGCCAAGTACCACAACATCATAATTTTTCATGCGTTGAATCCTTTAAATTTTTAAGTTATAAGACTTTAAATTTTTAATCCTTTGGTTTTAAGGTTCTCACCCTCTAAAGTCAATGAAATGAGGGTCAATTCCCCACATTAATATACGGGAATTGTTTAGGAAAATACGAAGTATGCCAAGCGTTAATAAATGGGACTTAGCCCCCGAAGAAAAAGAGCTTCTTTTCAGATACTTTCCACGCGGAGTAATCGCGTTGGATTTAGAAACTACGGGTCTTTCGCCCTTGGTAGATAAGATCATCGAAGTGTCGGCCATCAAAATTACCCCAGAGGGGATTGAGATTTTTGACCAACTTGTTGATCCTGAAATTGAAATACCTCCGCACACCATTGTCATTCATCAAATTACCGATGACATGGTTAAAGGAAAACCAAAAATCCAAGACATTCTTCCTGATTTTAAAAATTTCATGGAAGATATTCCCTTAATCGCTCACAATTCTAAGTTTGATTTAGGCTTCATCATGTTTGACTGGAAACGCTTAAACCTTCCTGGCAGCAACAACGACATCTATTGCTCATGTAAACTGGCAAGAAGTTTAATAGAATCACCCAATCACAAACTTTCAACTCTGGTTCAAGTGTTAGGAATTCCTCTTGAAAACCATCATCGTGGAATTGATGACTCCTATGCCTCACTAAAATTATTAATCAAATGCCTTGAGGCTTATGAAGAGGAAGCCACGAGCGCTCCTGACCTAAAAGAGCTTGGACATTTATTTAATTTAGTGGAATTTGATAATTTTGATGAACTTCCAGAACACCTATCCATGCTCACAAAAAAAGTTCAATTTCAACAAGTCGTCGAAATAAAATATAAAGGCGGACAATTAAAAAACCAATTTCGCCCAGTAAAAGCGATGAGCCTACTGAATACTCCAGAGGGAAACATTCTCTACGCTCACTGTTTGATTTCTGATATGCATAAGTCTTTTCACTTAAAAAAAATCACCGAGCTGCGCGAGCCTGGAGCTGAAGAAATCGCTCGTTGGTATAGAGAATTAAGCGAAAATAGAGAGGATAACCATCGGAAAATACTTGCAGGTGATGACGAGGAAAAAAACTAATACCGTTTGCTAGGATCATTTGCCTTTGCTATAAGACCAATATGAAAAATGGCTTATCGAAATTCATCAATAAAAAAAACTTTTTTTACAGAGTTCAGCAATTCATCATTCTGATTCTCCATTTAGTTTTATTAAAATGGATGTACTACACTCTAACGAACTCTGGCTCTCTTTCTACTGAACATGTTTTGTATCACTTTCTAGGAATGTCGATTTACGGTGCGCTCTTAATTAGAGGTTGCGCTTGGTGGGCCCAAAATCTTTACTTAAAAGAAAATAATTTAAAATCTCTCGATGGAAAATCATAAGCAAAATCCTGAAACTTTAGACGCGACAAAAAATCGCTGGCTGGATGATTATCGCCAGGCGATTAAGTCACATAAAGAGCTCGAAGCTTTTTTTGAAAGCCAATTTCCTCAAACTCCTTACCCTCTTTTTCTTCCTTTATCACTGG
>JAKLJM010000133.1 GCA_023151145.1 Bacteriovoracaceae bacterium
AGAATAACGATTGACTAGATAAAAATCAAGTTAGGGATTTTTCTTTTTCAGCATTTCTAAAATTTCAGTGCGATTAAGTTCAATATAGACATCTCTTTCGTCTAAAGTTTGAATTCGATCTGCGGGGACACCCATGCGACGATACAAAACAGCATGAGATTTAGAAGTATAGATATAAGCTTTAGAAATTTGAGGATCATAGGCGATGAGTTGCATGGCCATCGATGTTAAGTCTTTAGACAAGGTTGTTTTTTCGGCTTCTTTGGCTACGGTTAAACGTACAATCTCAACTGATTTTTCATTGGGATGACGTTGAAATCTTTTTCCCGTTGATTTCTCTATGGGGAGGAGTTCATCTGCATTTCTTGATTCGACGATTCCGATTCCACCATTAAAAGATGGTTTTTTTGTCGCTGAACTTAAATGGGATTTTGGAGAGTTGATAATGAGCTTTGTTCTCTCTTGCATGTCTTCGCTTGTTTTGACGAACCCTTTGATTTCTTCTGGGGTGAGATTTAATCTGTCTTTGTAAATATTACCTACGAAATGCCAATAATCTTTTGGAAGTTCTTTGGCATGTTCTTCTTTGATGTTTTGTAACTTTGATAAATCCATGACTGTAAAGGTACCAGTATCTTTGGTTTGAAATTCATAGGCCCAGTGTTTGGGATTTTGATGAAAATTTTTAAGCGTATTTTGTATGTCTTTTTGATCGTTTACTTGGAGGTGGGCAATCGAGGGGGCTTTATAAAATTTATATTTTTTTACTAGAGCTGGAATGGCTTCATAGCTTCCTAAAGATAACCAAGCCAAAGATTCTTCAAAGCGCATTTGGGCTAATTCATTATGGCAAAGCTTTTGATTCTGATAATTTTTCTGATTATTTTGTAAATAAAACTGTGTGGATTTTTCTGCACATTCAGATTCTTTCTGTTGAAGTTTTAGGTTTTGATGACCAACAAATAATCCCTCGGAACTAAAGCGACCGATCATCGCAATTTTTTCGGCTTGCGTAGATTTTATTCCAAAATTAACTAATTTCCCCATGATTAGGGGGCGCGCTCCCATACTCACAGCTCTGCCCATTGGTCCTAAAAATAACGGACCTAATAAGAGTGCCGCATCGACGGACGTCTGAAGATGTTCTTGGTATTTTTTATTTTTTTCATGTTGTGAATTGAGATGACACAAAAATTGTGAACGTTCATTGGTCAATTCTGCTTTAAATAAAATCGTAGAGGTGAGGAGTGGGAATTTTGAAGGAATTTTTTTTAAATATTCTTCTACGTATTCATCATTATTCTTCTTAAAAAGCGGCATATCTCGATCGAAAGAAAATTTACTAAATTCATTTTTAATCGGATTTAAATTGGCCAAAGCTTCTATGGAGGCATCAATCATGAGTTTCTTCATCGTTTTTTGGCCATAACGAGGAGTGTCTGTTTCTTCAAAATCCAATTGGCTTTGTGGTGAAGAGAGTGTGTCTGAAACAGAAAGTTTCATTTTATTAAAAAATGAATCGAATCCATTTCCTTCGACGATTTCAATACTCTTAGGATAGTATAAGAAAAAATTTTCAACTGTCTTCGTTGAAAGCAAAGGATTTTTTAAAATCAATTCAGATTGTGATCGCTGAATTTTTTGCAGAAGATCTTCTAGTTCCACTCGACGTTGTGCCGAACATAATCCGGTATAACAGATATTGAGTTTTCTTTTTAAAATACGTTGTTCTTTTTGTATCAAATAGAGTGATTCAAAATCTTGTTCTAGCGATTGAATTTTATTTTGCGTGTTCGCAGAACGCGCCAATTGATTATCGCGATAAAAACGTAAGACTTCAGAAAACTCATTGGTTTGCATTTGGATGATGTCTTTACTTTTTTCGACTTCGGCAGTTAACCAAAATAAATCTTTTAATTCATTCCCCCAACTTTTATCAAACAATACTGGAGAATCTAAATTTAAACACGGAGTTTGAATTTGAGTATTTTCGGGATGTTTATTATTGGGACATACATCTAGCGCTAGAGATGGTAGGGAGATAAAGGTGAATATAAAGAAAAATATTTTGATTTTCATACCGATTAATTTTCGGCAAAACTGCGTATGGTGATGAGAAGTATTTCAAAAAAGATTACCCTAGTTTTTAGCTAGGGTAATCATGGAATTCAGGATTATTTTTTAAAAAGTTAATGGTAGTGAAACTCCTACGAAGATTTCATTAATTTCTAAATTGTTAGTCAGGGAAGTTGTCGTGCCAGAAGCAGTCTCATATTCGTCCCAAGTGTTCATTCTGTAACCAATGTTTACTGAAAGAAGTGGAAGTGGAGTGAATCCAACTCCTAATTCGATAGCAGATCCATTGTACATTTCACCACTGGCGATTCCATTGTAGGCTTTAGAGAATTCTAATGAGTTTTTAAAGAAATAACCAACCCATGCTCTTAAGAGAACTGGAAAATCATATCCAGCAAAAAGACCAATTCTCGTGTTATCCATGTCGTAATTAGTTGTACCAGCTGGAGATTTTACTTCCATATCTGTGCTTCCCATTGAAGCATCTAAACCCAACATTAACCCTAGGTTTTGATATCCAATTTTTCCACCAAAGCTTGGTCCTGAAGTAGAGTATTCAGACGTTCCTCTGTCACCAGATCCAAAATTATAATTAAGATATGGTTCGAGTAAAAGTGAAGCGTGCGATTGAAGTGTAATAAAGGCTAAAAGTGTTAAGAGTTTTTTCATATGTTCCTCCATGAAACGAAAACACTCTTTTATTATGACAGAGAATAAAAAATGGGAAAGTGTAATTTTTACTTATCCTTTCCCGAGTGATTTAATCTTATGAATTTAAAAGTCTTTCAGCTTCTAATGACAATGCAATATTTTCACGGGTGACTTTATAATAGAATGTTTGGCGATTGATAATTTCTTCTTGCCACTCAAAGACGAATTCATCCCATTCTTCATTTTCGATATTTTGAAAATATTGATCAAAGAAAACCGCAATATTGTCTAATAAACTATTAAACAATTTTTTCGGATCTGTTTTTTCATTGAGATCAGCAGAAAGAAATAAAGTAATTGGAATCACCGTTTGATTTAAGCCAACAAAAGAAGCGATGATTAAAAGTTCAGTTGGATAGGTAAAAGCATAAACTTCAAAAGTTTTTTCATTTTTTAAGCAGTGTTCACCATATACGTTTAAGAGCGATTGTTTCAACTCTTGGCGCCATTCCTGTGGAAGTTCGATGGGATGGATGTCGGATTCGATTCTTTGGAACATAGGTTTTTCCTTCTTAAATATCTCATTTTTCATTGGTGTAGCAGAAAAAAAATCAGAATGCAAAGTCTAGTTTTTCAAAGGGTGAAGCTTGTGGTTTAATGAGCAGGAATTTGTTTTAAGTTATAAATTTTCTATTTAAGGAGATCATTATGGCAGTTTATATTCTTGCTGGTTCACGTACACCAAGTGGAACTTTTATGGGCCCATTATCAACAGTTTCTGCGCCAAAACTTGGAGCAGTGGCCATTGAAGCTGCGTTAAAAAAAGCGGAGATTTCGAAAGATAAAGTAGATGAAGTTTTTATGGGAAATGTTATTGGCGCAGGCGTTGGTCAAGCACCAGCTCGTCAAGCTGCAATTTTCGCAGGGCTTCCTGAAAGTGTTCCTTGTACTACATTAAACAAAGTTTGTGGCTCAGGACTAAAAGCCATTATTACTGGAGCTCAAACAATTTTGGCCGGTGATAATAAACTCGTCGTTGCTGGTGGAATGGAAAATATGTCACTGGCTCCACATTTACTTTTAAATTCACGTTCAGGATTTAAATTCGGTGAAGCAACGATGAAAGATGCTATGCAGTGGGATGGGTTATGGGATGTTTATTCAAACAGACCAATGGGGAATTGTGCGGAAGAAGCTTCTCAAAAATATTCAAATCGCGAAGAGCAAGATCAATATGCCATCGAATCTTTTAAACGTGCACAAGCTGCAATCAAAGCAGGAGTGTTTAAAAAAGAAATCGCTGAAGTGACTATTAAAGGACCAAAAGGCGACGTCGTTGTTTCTGAAGATGACGGACCGATGAAAGCTAATTTTGAAAAAATTCCTCAACTAAAACCAGCTTTTGATAAAGCTGGAACGATTACTGCGGCAAATGCTTCAACTATTAACGATGGTGCAGCTGCGGTTGTATTAGGTGGAGAGGAATATAAATCCCTGGCAAAATTTAAAATTGTTTCATACGCAAGTCACGCTCAAAACCCAACTTGGTTTACTACGGCACCTGTTGAAGCAATGAAAAAAGCTGCAGCTAAAGCAAGTCTTAATCTTGAGCAAATTGATCTTTTTGAAATCAATGAAGCTTTCGCCATTGTGGCCATGGCTGCGATGAAAGAATTAAAACTTGATCACTCTAAAGTTAACGTTTTTGGAGGTGGTGTGAGCCTTGGTCACCCAATTGGAACTTCTGGGACAAGAATTGTTGTCACATTGATGACGGCCATGGAAGAAAAGAAGGCAAAATACGGAATGGCTTCAATTTGTATCGGGGGAGGAGAAGCTCTTGCCCTAGTGATTGAACGAATCTAAATTCTTCGCTAAAATAAACTAAGATCATCCCATAAATTTGAGTAAAATTGTGGGATGATTTTTTTTTGCAAACTTCTAACTCAAGGAAGAGTCAGTGGTCACATTTAGTTCTTCTAGTAATGGTTCATCTCAAAAAAAATCTGGATTAAAAGTTCTCCAGCCCGGTGAAGTTCTCTTCAATGAAAATGATCAAGCCGGATCCCTCTACATTATTCAAAAAGGTCAGATCCGTTTGTTTCGTCCGAAAGGAAGAGGCTTTGTTGATCTAGCAGTCTTGCGAGTTGGAGAAGTGATTGGTGAAATGGCTTATTTTGATCCAAGCTCTCGCAAACGTTCTGCTTCAGCTTCTGCGATCGTGCAAACAGAGGTCATTGAAATTTCATTTCAAGCATTAGATAAAACCATGACCGGATTAAATCCATGGTTTAAAACTTTAATTAACACACTGGCCGATCGATTAAGAAAAAGTAATGAAAAAGTTAAAAACTTAGAAAATAATTCAATGGGATTTGGGGGAGCAGGGAAGACTGCAGAATATAAATTTTTTCAATCCCAAGACATTGTTCGAATTTTGTCTCTATTATTTTTAGTTTTTCGTTCCCATGCCGTAGTTGGTGAAGATGGAAAACATGTGGTAACTCTAGCTCGTTTAAAAATGTATGCCTTTGAGATTTTTAATATTCAAGAAGCGAAATACGAAGAATTTCTTCAACTGATGAAAGAAGAACAAATCGTTTTGCAGGATCTGGATGCAGAAGGAATGCCCGCATTGAAAGTTAAAGATCCAGAAATTTTTAGACAATTCCAAGTCTTTTTTAATGCGCAAAGATTAATGGAAGATGCAAAAAAATTGACCGTATCTTCAAAATGCGAAAGGTTTTTAACAAAAGTTCTAGAGCAAGTTATAGATCTAGAACCCAATGATGATGCTCAAGTGCAGTGTAATCTCACGGAAATTCTTGAGTGGTTTAAAGAAAGAAATATTTCAATTGGTATAGATGATTTTAAGGAAGCACTGGCTGCAAAATTTTGTGGGGACCTGGTCGTTGGGGCCGGTGGGAAAATGTATACCATGATCAACATTGATTACCTGAAAAAAATGTTTCCCGTGGTGAAGTTTCAAAATGCCATTAATAAAGTAAACGAATCTAAAGCGAGAAGTGCTTCATAAAAAAAGCCCGGTTTTTTTTTACCGGGCTTTTTTTTTATTGTGATATGTAATCAATTCTAACGTTCACATTTGTTCCTTGTTTGGACTGGAAGACGGCACTCCCATTCAGTTTGAGCATTGGTCCGCAGGCACCACTCACCGGAAGGTTAAGAATTTTTCCGTCTGTTAAGCTTGAAGCACATTGATTACCAATATATTCCCATCCGCTGGTTGTCGATTGTTCGACCTTGATTAGGTCAATATATAATTCAATCGTACTTACTTGTGGGGTCCCATAAGGTAAATAAACATACTTATAAGATTCAGTTGGAGCATAGAATTCTACACTTAAACAATTTGGGAATTCTAAATGATCGCTGCCGTGAAGTTTAATTAGGTGACCGATGAATGGTTCACCATTTGTTGGATAGTAACGAGTATTACATCCATTTGAATCGTTACTTAAAGTGCAATCTTTATCGTAAGAAAAACCAGAACTAGGGCTAGTGACCCCTGTTTGGTTAGTGAGCTCGCGAATTACATTATTGGTTGGACCAACAAGTTTTACACGAATACTATTAGTATCAATGTTGGCACCACTGTCTGCGACAGGCCATCTGTTGTACTTATGCTTTAAC
>JAKLJM010000134.1 GCA_023151145.1 Bacteriovoracaceae bacterium
AGAAATTTTTAAAGACTATTTAAAAGTAGAGAAAAAATATCACATTATCGATTTTTCAGCGATGGACTTAGTTGTCGCAGAAAATGGTTATAATACAGAAAAGACCATTACATTGGTGGAATTTGATGGAAAAAACGGGCGTCCTATTGCCATTTTTATGCGAGATTATGTCGTTGATGCCAGTGATGGAGATTTATTTTTATTAGGAAAATATATGTGTATGGTGGGAGCAAGTGTGCATATAAATGTTGCTGAACACCCTAAACTTCATTTTCCGATGGATGCTATTAATGCAATAACAAAAACAGCTGTTCCCAAAAATCACATTCTCTTTCAATTATTATACCCACATTTTGAAATTACTTTAAAACTAGATTACCAAGTTTTAAATAGTCCGATGTCTCTTTTAGAAAACAAATGGTGGATGATATATTCTCCATTTGGAGCAACCAGTGAATCGCTGAGAGATCTAACCGTCATTGGCTATAACGGAATAAAAGGAAATCCTTCTTATCATAAATATGAATATCCTCTTAATGGACCACGTGTGGTACCTGGGGATTTTGGAGTTTTTCACCAAAGCTACTATCCTGTGTTTGTGGAGTTTGCCAGAAAAGTTTTAGCAGAAATTCCTGTTGGAGATTATTTTGTCACAATTTGGGCCAATTATATTCATCAACAAATGCCTTCATTTCCAGATGGCGAAAAAATTTGGCAAGATGATAATTTGGCCAAAGCGGTAGGGGTTCTCTTGTGGGATTTGACGATCGGACATGCCGTTGATCATCGGACCTATTCAGAAATTCCTGTTTGTTATAATCCAATGTGTTTAAAAACTAAAGCGCCAGAGTACAAGACTCCTGGTTTTAAATTAAATTTAAAAACAGCTGTTTCTACCTATGATCAAATGCGCTGGATTCTAGCAAGTCGTTTGTTTTATGAAACCTGGAATGTGGCGAATATGATGGAAATTGATTATGGATTTTCTCTACCGATCTTGAATGACCATGTAAGGGATTTTAGAAAACAGATGTTAGAAGTTGAAAAAAATTTAAAAACGAAAAACCTCATGCCGGTGGAAGAAATTCCTACTAGTATCCAATACTAAACTAAAGTTCTTACTCCTTCTTTTATTCTTTATAATGGAAGAAGGAGTTTTACCAAAGTTCCAGATTCTGCATTGTCTTCAATGCGGCGATTATGAATAGAGATTTTACCACCCATTTTTTGTACAATGGTTGCAACAATAGGAAGTCCAAAGCCTGTTCCTTTTTCATTATTCGTACCATTCTTAGAAGTCGGGATATAAGGCGAAAATACTTTTTCAGTGTGGTCGGGATCAATTCCCATTCCTTGATCACGAATTTCAAAAACTAAAAAATTATCTTGTTCAAATAGATCAATCATAATTTGAGAGTTTTCGTAAGAAAACTTGATGGCATTTGATAAAAGATTATTAATGATTTGATAAAAGACGGCGGTACGATCCCCAATAATCATGGCATTTTCATTTGCCTGACAATTCACTTGGTATGTAATACTCTTTTGTTGTAAACGTTCAGGAAAAGAATTGTGAATATGTTCTAAGAGTTCAGCAACAGGAATTTGTTCATTTTTTAAAGTGATTTTTCCATCTTTATGCACATTCCACATGTGTACGGATTGAATGATATTTTGCACGTCTTGGATGGAGCGATTGAGGCGCGCTAGAACTTTAGGGTTCAGTTCACCTTTTTCTGGATTTAAAAGCGAAGCAGATATTTTCATGGTAGTAAGCGGATTATTAATATCGTGACATAGAATGCGGACAAGATTTTCAGTGAGTTCTTTGCTTTCGCTTAACTCTTTATTTTTTGAATTATTAAAGCGTATAGCTAGAATTGTAAACAATGCCACTAAAACATCTAATCCAATATATGAAGTTACAATCATTCCATCGCGAAAAAGCGAAGGCAGTATGTTGGGTGGTAAAAAACCATATTGCCCCAGAATCACCATGGTAATAATAATGAAGGTGTTTAGTATAACCGAGAATATGATCAGAGGAATATTGCCAAAAAAAGCGAGAATAACAGGATGAAAACTTAACCATATGGTTGATGGGGAATGTGCTCCACCTGAATAGAGACAAAAAAGCGTTTGAAAGGAGAGTCCGGTTAAAGATATCCAAAGCCCTGTCACTGAAAAGGATTGTGTTAGTAAAAATATTAAAGGAGATAGAGTGTGGAGAATAGAAAAAATAGTTCCACCTATAACGACCGTTTGATTTGTTCCATGGAAAGCTTTGTAACAGTAAAAGACATAAAGCCACATTACAGTGGTGGTGGCGGCCCATAAAATGAGAAGCGCCCTAGTTTTATAGATAAATGTTTGATCCGTTAGATGAGATTGATGAATGAATTTTTTTGCAATTTTAGTTAACAAACAAAGACCCCAGGAGAAAGCAATAAATTAACATTAAATCATTCTGTAAAACTATCAATGAATATTTTTCAGAGTTTAAACTCGCTAGTTGCTTATTCCTAAGAAAATCTGTAAGTTCGGCCGTATTATGAGTGAAATTAATCAATTACCTATATATGCATGGCTTCCAACCACAATGAAAGAGGCAAAAAAACGTGGCTGGGATGAATTAGACGTCATTATCGTGACGGGGGATGCCTATGTAGATCATCCGGCTTTTGGAAATGCGGTTATTGGCCGAATTCTAGAAAGTTATGGGCTTAAAGTTGCCATTATTTCTCAACCAAATTGGCGTGATGATTTAAGAGATTTTAAAAAATTTGGAAAACCTAGACTATTTTTTGGAGTGACCTCTGGAAACATGGATTCTATGGTCAATAAATATACCGCTGGAAAAAGATTGCGCTCAAGTGATGCCTACACACCGGGCGGAGATGTAAATTTAAGACCTGATTACGCGACCACTGTCTATACTCGAATCCTAAAAGAACTTTTTCCGGATTCCCCTGTCGTTATCGGTGGGATTGAGGCTTCATTAAGAAGAGTGACTCATTATGATTTTTGGCAAGATAAACTTTTGCCAAATATTCTCACGCAATCTGGTGCAGATTTATTAATTTACGGAATGGGAGAGCAACCACTTCGAGAACTAACTCAGCAATTGATGAGCGGAAAATCGATTAACGATTTACGTTCAATTCCACAAACAGCTTATTTGTCTGATCAAAAAGAAAAACTAAGTGAAGAGAAGAATTGGAAAAATTTTGAATTAACCAGCCATGAGGTTTGTTTAAAAGATAAAAAAGCATACGCTAAAAATTTTCGCTATATTGAATTTGAATCTAATAAACAATTTGCGAAAAGACTTTTGCAAAAAATAGGTGATCAAGTTCTTGTCATTAATCCACCTTTTCAAACCATGACTGAAAAAGAAATTGATGCATCTTTTGATCTTCCTTTCACTAGACTACCACATCCCAAATACAAAGATCGTGGAGCCATTTCAGCGTTTGAAATGATTAAGTTCTCAATCAATACCCATCGAGGATGTTTCGGTGGATGTAGCTTTTGTACGATTTCCGCTCATCAAGGAAAAATGATTGCCTCACGATCTAAAGATTCGGTGAAAAGAGAATTAGATCAAATTACTAAAATGCCAGATTTTAAAGGAACCATAACTGATATCGGTGGACCTTCGGCCAATATGTATCAGATGAAAGGAATCGATCAAAATATTTGTGATAAATGTGCTGCACCTTCATGTGTCTTTCCAAAAATATGCCGTAATTTAGAGACCGACCCTTCTAAAATGATTGATCTTTATAAAATGGTGCGCGAGCATCAAGATGTTAAACACGCCTACGTCTCTTCAGGTCTTCGTTATGATTTAATGTTTAATCCCAAATCTAAACATCCAGAAAAAGATGTAAAATACGTAGAAGATCTCATCAGCTATCATGTCTCTGGACGTTTAAAAGTGGCTCCCGAACACACGGAAGAACATGTTTTAAAGTTTATGCGTAAGCCGAGTTTTCAATATTTCAAAAAATTCAAAGAAAAGTTTGAAGAAGTAAGTCGCAAAAAAGGGCTAAGGCAAGAAATTATTCCTTATTTTATTTCCTCGCATCCAGGGTGTACTCCTGAGGATATGGCCAAATTGGCGATTGAAACTAAGAAACTTGGCTATAAGTTAGAACAAGTTCAAGACTTCACTCCTACACCAATGACTTTAGCTACTGAAATATACTATTCGGGTTTTCATCCCTATACCCTTAACAAAGTTGAGACTGCCATAAGCTTAGACGATAAGACCATGCAGCGTAATTTTTTCTTTTGGTATAAACCCGAAAATAAAAACCTGCTACGAAATACCCTGGCAAAATGGAAAAAATTCGATCTTTCTAAAGAGCTTTTTGGTTAAAAAGCCGATCTGTGTAATTTTTACAGTGTAAAAAATCCCGTGCAAGCCCAAAAAAATTTAAAAATCCTTATAGTTGTAATTAAGACAAATACTAAGGATTTTTTATGAAAACGTTTTGGCGTAAGTCAGCTTTGTTGGCCTCATTGGTTTCGATACCTTTTGTAAGCACTTTAGCTACAAATTCTAGCGAACTCATTCTTGGTAGCTTTAGTTATCAATGTCCACAAGTTGTTACCCGAGATGTCGGTGCGACGATTCAAAATTTAAACGCACTCAAAGTGATTGTCGAAGAATTAAAAAGTGATGCCGACTGTGGAAGTTCAAATCAATTAAATGCAGTTCTTGGGCGATATGCTGCTCTTTATGAAGATTTTCAAGTTCAAAATTATGATAAACAAGAAAAGATAGAATTAGAAAAAAGAATTGCTTCCTATACCCAGGCCATGTCTGATGACAGTCTAAGCAATGAAACAAAAGCCAAGATGAGCGAGGAAATGGTTCTTGCTCAAGCCGATCTTATTAACGTTAAAGCAAGATTAAAAAGATTTGATACTTTTAGTGGTAAAGAAGCGAGAGCAGCTAATCAATTAATATTTGCAGTTGATCAATATCTCGCCAATATTGATCAGAATCCAAAATGCGTTGAAAAGAAAGGTGCAAAAATAGCAGGGCTTGTGAGTAATGTTCTTATTACGACAGCAGCCTTTGCAAATCCCGGAACAGCATTAGCGCTAGCGGCGAGTGGAGTTATTCTTCAAGCTGGAACAAATTTTGTTAAAAATAAATCCTTTGATGACACGGTTGATGCCCTGACAGATGCACAAATGCCAACAGCGGTCCGTTGTTATTCACAGGTATTAACTGATCAATACTGTTCGATGAATGATACCTTAAAAGTTTTAGAGGAAAGAAAAAGAGGAATCAATCAATCATTATTAAAAACGTCACCACAATTAGAAGGATTAAACCTATTATCTTATCAATTAACTGGTTTAAATAAATGGTTAGAAGAAGTCTATTCAGGCTCAGAAATCACGTCTGAAGGGGATTTAGTTAATAGAGAAAAACCAATTTTACAAGCAGAGCTTTTAAAGAAAATTAAAATGTATGTTGAAGCTTATGCGAATATTAACACGAAATCGCTGAATGAAATTCGTTCGGAAAAAGAACGATCAAATGCCATAGCGATTCTTACAGAAAAATTATCTTATATTATGAGTTCTCCAAGTTTAAATCCCGCTCCTTCAAGATCAATGTTTTCTTCTGGAGATGAGAAAGTGGCCAATCCTATTTTTGCCACAAGAACGTTAGAGTTACTTCCCTTTGAACTTTATCGTCCGGGTGCTTTTCCAACTCTTCCTAGTTGTGGAGTGATGAATTGTTCATTTTCAGGTTATATTGCCAAAGAAGGGATCGTTCTTTCGATGGACAATTGGTTTGAGAGTTTAAAGAATGCTAATTTAATCATTCAAAGTGCGCTAGATGCAGTAAACGTTCAACGTTCAAAAACGATTTCGGTAGATGCTTATCGAATCATGGTGAACGCTAGTACTGATCAAAAAGGTGAAGTAAATGCTCTTAATGGTCTTAGAAAAGTTTCTCAATTAGCAACCGTTATTGCTGATCGTTTGAAAGGTTATGGCTGTAAATTAAATCAAGAGGATTGTGAAACTCCACTAAATCCTTATTACCCACAATTTACAAATGTTCTAAAAACGAAAACTCTTTCGGAACAAATTGTGAAATTAATCAAAGAAACTTATGAACCAAGAACTCTTGATGATGAAATGATGCCAAAGGAATGTCGTGGGACAAGTTTTTCTCCAGCGCTAGTAAATTTAGACGCAGATGAAGCCTTAGAAAGGAAAAGCTTTCTCGTTATTTCATGTATAGCGAAACTCTTAAAGTTAGAAGAACGTGGAACAGATGTTTTTATGACAAAAATTAAAGATATGGTTTCTTACG
>JAKLJM010000135.1 GCA_023151145.1 Bacteriovoracaceae bacterium
AAACTCATTAGAGTGATTAAAATTAAGGCTTTTTTCATAAATCTCCCTGGCGGAATGTCACTTGATCAAATTAAAACAAAATATATTTACAGCGTCATTATTTTTTTTTGACTGCAAAGAGTACTTTATGATTCATGGTGCCTATGAAGTATTTATTCTTTTTTTCAATGTTAGCTTTAAGCATTGGAGCACACGCTTTTGAATCTTACTCTGGATATATTCAAAATCAGGGTGGTTTAAAAATACTAAAGAAGGATAATTTAAAGTTCACACTCACTGCGGAAAGTGCAGAGATCAAGACCCAAATTGACAAGCTGAAAACTAACGATTTTATTTCAGGTATTGGCATCGCCAATACCAATCAAGTTCTAAATGTTCAAAGTATCGATTTTATTGGTTTAGGTCAGTTTGTAGGGCTTTGGCTTTCTCCCATGGGGTTGTTCAACGTTGCTAACTTTACTGATCTTCAAATTTATGTTCCACAAAAGGATATGTCTTTAAAAAATCCCAAAGCAAATATGAACTATTCAATCACTCCAGGATCAGGCAATAGCTGGGTCTTATTTCTTTCGGACGAAAAGCAAATTTATTATTCAAATCTTTACATGAATGAACGTAAAGCAGTGATCCGTTTTTATAGTACTGAAACAGGAGCTTTCCTTAGTGAAATTTCCATGAATAAATTAAACCAATGATGCTTTCAAAAGAGTTATCACTTAAATCTAATCAACTTCTTCCACTGATAAAACCAATTTCCAAGGACCTACTCTTCTCTAAGAATGACACTTTAGATCCTAGGCTTGGCGATATCTTCAAAACAGTTTCTGATTGGATCGCTCTTAAAAGTAATTCCTTTACCCTTATAGGTTACCAAGATGATCGCGGCATTAAAAATAATGGCGGCAGATTAGGTGCTGCTGTTGCCCCACAAGGGATAAGAAACTACTTCTATAGGTTAACATATCCTTATGCTCCACAAGACTCGGAGTCATATTTTCAAGATCTAGGTAATTTTTCACAAGAAAGCTTACCTGACCTGCTTTCAACACAGGAAAATTTAAAAGAACTTATCCAATATCTTCACGATAAAAAAAGTTTTGTTGCTTCCTTGGGTGGTGGCCATGATTACGGCTATCCTGACGCCTGGGGTTTTATAACTTCAGAGCTTTTAAAACACCCTCACCAAAAACCACTTATCCTCAATTTTGATGCACATTTGGATGTAAGAGACGATAGTAGCAATATTAATTCAGGAACTCCTTTTTATAAAATTCTCAAGGAGTTTCATGGAAAAATTGACTTCTATGAAATTGGCATTCAAACTCACTGCAATTCTGTCTACCATGCTCACTTTGTTGAAAATCATAAAGGTAAAATTATTTCCTTAAATGATATTAGAAAACATTCTCTAAATTACCATTTATCAGAAATTTTCAAACATCATCAGGATCAGTCGGTATTTGTTAGTCTAGATATAGATGTTATGTCTGCGGCTGAAGCACCGGGCTGCTCACAATCTTGGCCAAGTGGTTTAAGTTTTCAAGAGCTCAATTCTGGATTTGATATATTAAGTCAGTTTCGATTCTGGAAACATCTTGGAATTTATGAAGTTTCACCACCTTTAGATGTTAATGGTAACACCCAAAGAGCAGCCGCCTTGTTCCTGAACCGTTATCTACATTACTATCTAGAACACGCTGGAATCAAAGGACACAACTAATGCTCTCTCCCAAAGGCTTTGGCAGCGACAATCACGCTCACGTTCATCCTAAGATTTTTGCAGCACTTCTGGAAGCTAATCATGGACATGCTCATAGTTATGGACTTGATCCTTGGACTGATAATGTAGAAAAAACAGTAAAGCAACTTTTTGGCAATGAAGCTGTCTGTTTTTTCGTTTATAATGGAACGGCAGCTAACATCTTAGCGTTGAAAAGCTGTAACCAAAGCTTTAACTCTGTCATATGTACTGATGTAGCCCATATTCACGTGGACGAATGTGGTGGCCCCGAAGTCCATGGTGGTTACAAACTTATCCCAACGCTTAGCGAACAAGGTAAACTCCAAATTGAAGAAATCAAAAAACACCTAATTCGTAGAGGTGATCAACACTATTCTCAAGTCAAAACCATAAGCATTACCCAACCAACAGAACTTGGAACTTGCTACAGCATAGATGAGATAAAAAAAATCACAGACTTTGCTAAAGAAAATCAATTATATGTACACATGGATGGAGCCAGATTCGTTAATGCCTGTGTTTATCTAGATGTGAGTTTTGCTGAAATGACCACGAAACTTGGAATTGATGTTCTTAGTTTTGGTGGCACTAAAAATGGCTTAATGATGGGCGAAATGGTTATATTTTTAAATCCTCAGTTAGCAAAAAATTTTAAATTTCAAAGAAAACAATTCGGCCAACTTCCTTCAAAGTCAAGATATTTAGCCGCTCAGTTCCAAGCCTATCTTGATAATGATCTTTGCAAAGAAATTGCCAAACACTCTTTAAGAATAACAAATTATCTTCACGAAAAACTGAAGAAATTTAATGATATTAAAGTTCTTTTTCCTGTGCAGTCAAACGCCATATTTGTGATTTTCCCAAGAGAGCACATCAAAGAACTAAGAAAATGCAAATTTTTTTATATCTGGGATGAAAATGACTTCTCTGCCAGATTGATGCTTTCGTGGGACTCTGAGGAAAAAGATGTCGATGCATTTATTGAAAAAATAACCCTCTTAGGAATAAAGTGATTTTATGAAATACGATCCAATTCACTATCATGATTATTTAAAACTCGACCAGCTTCTTAAAACTCAATCAAGGCGTTCAGAGCAATTAAATCCTAGTGCTCCAGCCCATGATGAATGGCTATTCATCACTGTTCATCAAGTTTATGAAATTTGGTTTTTTCAAATCATCAAAGAACTCAAGTCATTGTCAGATATTTTTAAATCTACCTACATACAAGAGCGAGACATGGGTACTGTAAGACACCGTCTAGCAAGAGTCTTATTGATTATGAAAAATTTAACTTCCCCTTTAGATATTCTTGAAACCATGACTCCTCTAGATTTTTTGGATTTTAGAGATTATCTTTATCCAGCAAGTGGTTTTCAAAGTGCTCAATTTCGTATTATTGAAACTATGCTCGGGTTGAAAGAAAATCAAAGACATCAATTTCAAAGTGCCCCTTTTTATGATCATCTCAAAGAGCCACAGAGATCTGAGGTCATAGAACTTTTAAAAGGACCCTCCTTCTATGAAAGTTTGGAATCTTGGCTAGAAAGAACTCCTTTTTTAAAGACAGAGTCTTTTGATTTCTGGAGTGAATACAAAAAATGTCTGGTAGATCTCTACAATGATGATCTTGAAGTAATAAAAACAAATCCTCGCCTATCTGAAGCTGAAAAAATAAAAAGTACAGACATGATTCAAAACTTTTTAGCGCAAGTTGACCTTGTCTTTGATGAAAAGTCATATGACGAACTGCTAAAGCAAGGCAGCTTTAAGTTGAGCTACAAAGCCTTTCATGCCGCCCTATTTATTTCTCTTTACAGAGATGAACCCGTACTTCAAATTCCATTTAAAATTTTGTCGATTCTCATGGATATTGATGAAGCTCTAACAACATGGAGATATCGCCATTCTTTGATGGCCCACAGAATGCTTGGACGAAAGATTGGGACTGGTGGCTCTAGTGGTACTGATTATTTAAAAAATACAGCTGATAAGCATAAAGTTTTTGTTGATTTGTTCAACTTAAGCTCTTACCTAATTCCTAGACACAAACTACCAAAGGTTGAAATCAGTTATCCCCTTCGTTAAAAAAATAGATATTAGCTATATTCTGAAATTGATGAAAATTATGATGTATCTGTCATGAATATTGTCAATCAGCATTAGGCCTCCTCTAAAGAGGCCTTAATTTTACTGTAGATTAAACACTAACAAGACCTTTGTCATATTTATTAAATTTCATCACTCACGATAAGTCGTTGTGGCTCGTTTTAAAAAGGTTTTTTTTATCATATCACTTTGCTGGTCAACGATTTCGGGATATTTTTCTTATAAGTATCTGATAAATCTTGAGTCGAATCTTATTACAAAAGCCAAGCAAATAGCTCAAGAGAAATTCCAAGCTCAATTGTCAATCAAAAGCTTAAAGTTGATTAGTATTAATCCACTTGGAATAGCTATTGAAGATCTTGTTATTGACAAGAAAAATGAATACAAAATTTTCTTACCTTGGACAGAAATTAAAATTCTTAATACTATTAATATTCTACAATTCAAAACTCAAGTTCTTCAACTACAGATTGAAAGCTTAAATTATAATACTGATGTAATGCTTAATGAAACTTCAAAAGAGATTGCAAAGAATAAACGCGATGAACACACAAAAGAAACAGATTCGAATGCAATAAAAAACACAAAAGATTTTTTACCTAAGAATCCATTTGTTAAAAATATAGCTCTTCTATTAAACCTAAGAAACGGGAATGTAAATGTGTCTAAAGATAAATCAACCTTGTTCAAAGCAAGTAATGAAAAAATATCTGTTTCTATCCCATCTCTTGAAGCTCCAATTAATATTGAATTATTAAGTTCTATTAACATTCCAAACTCTTATTTTAGTTTTGATATTCCTATACGTTTAAATTCAGAGTTAACATTCAGTAATGAGTGGTTAAGCTCAACGAAGACACAACTACAAGTTTTTGCTTTAGATACGAAAAATGAATTTAAGTTTCACTTAGGTAAAAAATTTTTAAACTTTAGCTCCAAAGCTAAAATAAATAACTTAGCACTCATTCCTTTTTCTGAATTCAAAAACTCGCCCATCAAAAAACTTGAAGGAGAGCTAATATCTTCATTTGAAACTAGTGGCTACCTAAATGAACTACCTTATTTAAAAGGTAGTTTAGAATTTAAAAAACTTAAAGCCGACATGACAATGAAAAGCCCAGAATTATCTATTCAAGGAGAGTTCTCTGGTAATTTAAAAGCCGATTTTACTTACCAACAAAAACTTTTTTTCAATAATTTTAATTGGGATCTTGATTTAACTCCATTGTACATTCAGAAAAAAGACATTTTCAAAAAGCCTAGCTCCATCGTCCTTACTTCTCAGGCTAAAGGTAGATACCAAGATGGAGTTTATTTTGATTTTTTTAAATTAAAATTAGATTCTTTTTTTATTCAATCGCAGGGATATCTGAGCTTTGATAATCCATCCCGATTTCAATTTGAAATCCCTAAATTTTCTTTTTCTCACTTTGAAAAATTTTTTCCAAGCCTTCCTCAATACCCATTAAACGGCGAGTTACAAACCAATGGAGAAGTTAAAGGTTTAATTAAAGACCCGAAAAATTTAGAAATAAAACTCGATCCAATAAAAATTGACCAATTTAAATACACAGTACGTAATACCATTAACGACGTCACCCTTGAAGGACCTATCACAGGAAAACTTTTTGGTAGCATTCATATCAAAAATCAGCTTGCCCAAAAAGGGGAAGTTGTTGGAAGTATTAATGCGATGAATATAAATATAAGCAAAGAGGGAAACTCATTAAAAGTTGAAGATGAGCCACTAAAGCTAGACTTTAAAACTTCAGTTCTGAATAACAAAATAAATATTGATTCTTTTAAGATAAACTCTTTTATTGCAGATTTAAATATTAAAGGAACACCTCCACTTTCCTTAGATGACCAGTTCTCATTTAAAATCGATATTAGTCATTTAAATTGGAACAGGATAAAGCATTTTCTACCAAAAAATGAACTCATCTCTTCGATTAAAAATTTAACAGGAGAAGTTCAAAGTACCCTTTATGGAAAGCTAAATAAAAGTAACCTAAGTGCTTCAGGTCTATCCATAAATGCTGAAAGTAAATTATCAATAGAGGAACTAACTCTACCTTGGGATTTGAGCTTTAAAAATCCAGATGCCACTCCGAAATCTGAAACACTTGCTTCTAATAATGCGAAAGCTTTTTTGCCTCGATTTTCTATTTTTGAAAAAAGCAAGATAACCAACCAATTAAGAATTTCAAAGCTAATATTTTACAACAAAGATTTTTTTTCAAACCTCGAGTTCAATTCCTTGTTACAAAAAAACCAACTGCAACTTACTGGAAAAATTGAAAAAATTTTTAATGGCGGTTTAAATATAAATCGACTGATAATACCATTAACTGTTGACGACCCTGAAATTAGTTTTAGAATTAATAGTCAAAAAATAGAAGCCCTACCTTTAATGAGTCTTTTCTTGCCTGACATAAAAAACCTTATCAAAGGACAGGCTCAACTCAATATCGAAGGAACAACTAAACTAC
>JAKLJM010000136.1 GCA_023151145.1 Bacteriovoracaceae bacterium
ACCAAGAGTCTGACTTAGGAAATAATAAAAACTTTGAAGATCTTATTTCTTTATTAAAAGATGTAATTAAAACAACAAAAGAGAAGAAATTTAAAAATCAATTATTTTTGATTAAAAGTTCATACAAAGACTTAACCGAAATTCTGGATGCAAGTGAAGAGGCCGTTGTTTTAGTTGATAAAATCTCAGGCAATAAACGTTTACCTGAAATTATTGATGGCACATTGGACATCCCGAATAAACGCTATAAATTTGTTGATTCAATTATTAGTATCTTTAGTCAATTCACAGATACTTTAAGTAAAATCTTCGGAAATTTCTCGGGTTCAATCAAGTGGCGTGATGGAAGCTTGTTTAAAAACCAAACCGCTCACTTAGAAATGATTTCTTCGCTTAAGCCAATGGATATTTTATTAGAAAAAACTCCGTTTGCCCTTACTGATAAATTTATTCCCGGTCACTTCGGGCATGCAGCACTGTACCTTGGAACCAAAGAACAGCTCATTGAAATTGGAATTTGGGATCACCCATCAATCCAACCTTACAAGCATGAGATCGAAAAAGGTAAAGTTATCCTAGAGGCTGTGAGACCAGGAGTACGTCTAACGACAATTGAAGAGTTTATGCAAATTGATGAGATTGCTGTCCTTAGAAAAAACGATGTTTTAAATAATGCTGATGACTTATATGAAATCGTACTTCGTGGAATGTTACAAATTGGAAAGGATTATGACTTTAATTTTGATGTAGAAACATTAGATAAGATTGTTTGTTCGGAACTCATTTACTTAGTTTTTGGAAACGTTGTTTGGCCGACTAAATATCAATTAATGAGAAACACCATTTCTCCAGATAATGTGGGTGAAATTCTTTATTTTTTAAAGTCAAAATTTGAATTAAAGACATACTTCAATGCAGAAAAGAACAAAGCTTTAAACCATATGAGCAAATTTGACTTAGCACCAAAACTTGGTTTTTCAGAAGATGGTAAGGATGAAGCGGGAGCTGACATTTTTGCCAAGAAGAGCACGAAATGTTACACTTCACTTGAGACAGCAGAAAATACTGCTCAATTACGTAGAAGCTGTAGAGTAACCAAAAGAAGATATGTCTACCAGGAAAGAAATTTCGAACTTAATTATTAAAAGACAAAACCTCTCTCCTTATTGGAGCGAGGTTTTTCTTTCTGAAGAACAAGCTCTCTTTGAAAAACTTGGGCTCACTTACTTATCTCCTCATGCACCTAAAGACGCCGAATTTGATATTTTAATTACGAATACTCATACTGATTTTTCGTCTTTATCAAACCAACAAATCAATCGTCTAAAATTAGTCCTACATCCAAACTCGGGGTACGACAATTTCACGATGCCTTTTGTAAAAGATCTAGATGCACCAATAATTTTAGGAAATAGCTTACGCGCTAACGCCGTAAGTGAAGTTATATTAGCTGAACTCTTTGCTCGCTTTAGTTTAAGCCGTCACCACCAAGAATGGGACAAAGAAAGAAAATGGCCAAGAAAATTATTATCAGATCAAAAGATATTAATTGTTGGTATGGGAATGATCGGTAATACTCTTTATCAATCCCTATTGCCTTTAGTCACAGATCTTATGTTGTACGATCCATTCAAAGGTTATAACGATCTCCCAAAAGAGAATAGAGACAATAATGGCTTAGTTGACGTCATCCTATTGGCTGCAAGCTTAAATCCCATTTCAAAAAATATGATCAATTCTCTCTTTCTTCGCCACTTGGCCGATGATGGAACCATCATCAATTGTGCTCGTGGTGAACTGATTGATCAACAGGCGCTCTTCGATTTTCTAGACAACAATCCTTCAGCTTTTGCTTACACAGATGTTTTCGCTCAAGAACCCGAAGATTTTGAAGCTATCAAACGAGACAATTTAAAAACAACTTCCCATATTGCAGGAGTTCACTCTGCTCTTGAATTAAAAACACGGGATTTTTTAGAAAAAGTAACAACTAATTTTTTATCAATGCCGAATGAAGAATTTAAAAATCTCTACGCCCCCATTATTTTACAAAACCGTATTCATGATCATTTTTTAATATAGGATTTCTCCCATGAACAACTCAGCTCATACTCCATCTTGGAATGAATTCAAACAAAAGATGAAACATTATTTAACAGTTCCAGGCAATGGCGTTTACACCGTTCATACAGGACAAGAGAAAAAAAATAGACTCTTTCAAAAACTATATGGGACGAATGAAAATGTTCAGCAGCTCTGGGAAAAATCTCTCGATGCTATCCCGATGAACACGACTCTTATTTTAGGTCTGCCCTCAGATACAGGTGGCGGCATTCAACGAGGGGCAAATTGGGGCCCGCTATTTTTAAGAGATACTCTTTTACAAAATGGAGATGATTTAAAAGCACTAGATATAGGTGATGTACGAGTTATCCCTCATCTGCTTCATGACAAATACTTAAACGATGAAACAATATCAAAGTGCCGTAAAGCACTTTATAACGACGAAAAAATTCAACTTCCTGTTTCCCCTCTTTCAATTGCTTATGATTTTGCCCAATCTTTTCATCGCTCATTTCCTTCAAAAAGATTGTTCACAATTGGCGGTGATCATTCTGCGAGTTACCCTGTAGTTCGAGCTTACTTAGAAGAAAAAAAAGCAAAAGGTATCAAGGTAGCGCTTATCCACTTCGATGCGCATACAGATCTATCAATTGAAAGACTTGGTATTGATATTTGTTTTGGTACTTGGACTGCACAAATTGTAGACTATCTCGAAAGTCCGGCACATTTAATTCAACTAGGAATTCGCTCTAGTGCCAAAGATCGTGCACATTGGGAAAATACATTTCATCATAAACAATATTGGAGTCATGAACTTCAAGGTGAAAAAGCACAATCAGTCTCAGAAGAAATTATTCAGCATTTAAAAAATTTGAATGTCGAAGAACTTTATATCACTTTTGACATCGACTGTTTGGATCAAAGTTATGCTGGAGCAACTGGGACACCAGAATCTGGAGGACTATCTCCTTATGAGCCAATGCTCATTATGCAGAATCTTTTTGAAAATTTTAAAATCACTGGCGCTGATATTATGGAGATTGCTCCCCAGGTTAAATCCGCAGAGATAAAACAAATGGAACCAGAAACGACGTTAATGGTTGCTTCCCAAATTGCCACATTTCTCATACAGGCCATGGGAGCAAAATAAGCATGGCCATCGAAGCCTTTCCCCCACTTGAGACCGCAGATGAACATGGTCTTCTGGCCCTTGGTGGAGATCTAGAACCAGACTCGTTGATTTTGGCTTACACTCAAGGAATCTTTCCCTGGCCGATAAACGACGAGTATCCACTGGCATGGTTTAGCCCCGATCCAAGAGGTGTGCTTTATACCGAAGAATTACACATTTCTAAATCTTTAAAAAAATTTCTTCGAAAAAATCCCTTTCAAATTACTTTTAATCAGCAATTTGAAGCTGTGATAAAAAATTGCGCTCTTCAAAAACGTCTTGGCCAAGAGAGCACTTGGATCACTGATGAATTGATGGAAGCTTATATTCAATTTCATAGACTAGGATTCGCCTATTCAGTTGAAGTTTTAAATCAAGATCAAAAATTAGTTGGTGGTTTATACGGAGTAAATATTAATAAGTATTTTTCTGGCGAATCCATGTTTCACTTAGAGGATAATGCTTCTAAAGTGGCCTTAATTGCTCTGGTATCTAAATTAAGAGAGTTTGAAATTCCTTACCTCGACACCCAAATGGTTACTCCGATCATCAAAAGCATGGGAGGCCGTGAAATCTCTAGGAATTTATTTCTACAATTCCTGAGTAAATCACTTCAAAACTAAATCTCTTTAATTTGTCTAAAATCTACCGAAACGATTGGTGATGGAAGCAAAACAAAAAAGTTGGCTCGACTATTTCTTGCCAACGAATACGACATTAAGTCTTGATGATATAAAGCGCCTGAGGGTGTTTATTTCCATTTGTTTCATCACAAGTTTGTTCATGTTCATCACAACCCTGCTTAGGCTGTATAACAACATAAGCTATGGTAAAACTAATTATATTGGCCCTTTGATCATTCTTAGTACATTCATCTGTCCTTTCTTAATTAAGTATACAAAAAAAGCCACATTGGTTATCTATTATGCCTTTCTCATCTCAATGACCGCGGTGATTCATCGCTGTTTTTATGATTCCTTTCTTTATTCTGCTGCTATTCTCTGGATTCTTCCTCTACCTTCATTGGCACTCATTATTCTTGAACGAAATAAAAGTATCCCCATAACAGTTCTGGCATTTTTAACTGTAGGTTTAGTCGGATTTTTGCACGCTAAAAATTTGGGCTTTCTGCCACGTGATCCTCAACTTTTTGCGACCTATTTTTTCGTCATGTCCTTTATCACGATTACTTCTTATCTTTTTGAAAGAGAAAAAAGTAATTCTTATGATGCCTATCTAAACTTACAAAAAGAAAATCACAAAAAAGAACGTTTTACCATGTTAGGTGAAATGGTTTCAGGCTTGGCCCATGAGATCAACAATCCACTCACCATTATTATGGCAAGCTCTAATTTAATTAATAAAGAACTTAAGCAAAACATTCATGACGTACGCATTGTGGAAAAGCTTAAAAACCTCAACCATAAAATTGATTCTCATAGTACGAGAATAAATAATCTCATTGTTTCACTAAGAGAATATTCAAAAAATGAAGATCAAATAAAAAAAGACGTCCTTAATTTAAATGATTTCATAACAACTCTTACAAAAGAGCGAGAAGAACAGCTTCAAAAATGTAAAATTGAAATCCGTATCAAAACTTGTCCGGAAGAAGTATGGATAAATGCCAACGAAGCTATTTTGCGACAAGCTTTTCAAAATTTAATCTCTAATTCTATTGATGCTGTTCATCTGTTGCCAAATAAATGGATTGAATTAGAAATGAATCTAAAAAAAGAACATTTAGAATTTTCCATCACTGATAGTGGTAACGGGATCCCCAAAGAGCATCATGACAAACTAATGAGTGCTTTTTTTACCACGAAAGATATTGGAAAAGGTATGGGGATTGGTTTACTTTTAAGTGCTCGTTATTTTGAATTTCATCAAGCTGAGCTTTCCTATAATCAGCATTCCGAAAATACCCAGTTTAAAATTAAAATGAAAACCCAAATGCATAACTCACATTTCGCTAGTGATCGCATAAAAGAACATGCTCAAATTTTTAAGAAAAGTGCCTAGTAAAAGATAAAAAAAAGCCCTCTAAAGAGGGCTTTTTGTTAGAGACGTAATTTTAATCTATTTGAATCATCAACTGTTGAGACGATTCCTTTTCCATTGTTTAGTGATTTTCTAAAAGCAAGCTCATGATGGTCAGCAACCCACTCACTCTCTGCATGGTTTGCAAGTTCATACTCACCAGATAATCTAATGGCATCAACTGGACATGCCTCTTCACAGAACCCACAGAAAACGCAACGAAGTAATTCAATTTCAAATGACACAGGAGCTTTTTCAACTTCTTTATCTGAGTCGTCAGCTGCTACGATGTGAATACACTGGGCCGGACAATATGTGGCACAAAGCATACAGGAAGTACAACGTAGAGTTCCGTCGTCTTTTACCGTCAAAATATGTTTTCCCTTAAAACGATCAGAATAAAAATATTTCTCTTCCGGATAATTAAGAGTCATTCTTTTTTCGATGCCTAACATATTTTTTAACATCGTCACTAACGTGATCTTAAGACCTAAGTATAATCCCTTCAGGAAACCGTGAGATCGATATAAATCAGTTTTAATAATCATTAGTTCCCCCACCCAGCATAAAACGCTACATCTTTAGTTGTATCACCGTAAGATAAGCCTGCTTTTAGTTTTCTTTCCATATTGTTGAAGTTCACAATAGTTCCGTCTTTTTCTAAAAATGTAGGAATCGGAAGTAGGAAATTAAAAATACGTAACTC
The DNA here is from genome assembly GCA_023151145.1 of Bacteriovoracaceae bacterium. Lineage (GTDB taxonomy): Bacteria > Bdellovibrionota > Bacteriovoracia > Bacteriovoracales > Bacteriovoracaceae > Bacteriovorax. The sequence continues at coordinate 5,982 of JAKLJM010000136.1, forward strand.
ATGAAGTGATTCACCATGAGTAAGGGCAATTTTTACTCCTGCTTTTTCAACTTTTGATAAAAGAGTTTTGAAATTATCTAAATCATAAATAAGCTCAGGAATAACAACAAAAACTGCTTCATTAGATGATAATGAGTTTAGTACTTTATCTAAATGTGCTGGCGAATGATCGAAACCATGTTTTTCAAAAGCTTTTTGAGCCCCACGAAGGTTAGCGTTTTTATCAGCACGTTTTAAAATTCCGTCAAACTCTGCTCCTGTTTTTGGAAGAGCATAAAGGGCAACGTCTTCTTTTTTCCCTTTAAAACGAGAGAAGAACATTTCGTATTCTTCATT
>JAKLJM010000137.1 GCA_023151145.1 Bacteriovoracaceae bacterium
CCAGTATTGGGTAAAAAGCCCAGATCGCGAGAAAGCTGAACTTATCACATCAAGTCTCGACCCCAGAGCCTACATTGCCTATTATGGAAAAGGACCTGGATCTACGATAAGCTTAATGAGAAGTTGGATTTGTTATGGGGATACTGGCGGACATCTTCCCCCTTGTACCTTTGAATTTATCGAAAGTAAGCCTGTAAATGATGTAAATCCACTTCCAACAACTCCTTAATTGGATTTAATGAGGATTAAAGCAAAGATGAAAGTCACCAGTGATCCACAACAATCAAAAGAATATCTGGCGAAACTCAACACTGGTCTTCGCGATAGAATCATTGCCAAAGAAAAAGAAATAGAAAAAGTAGACCAATTTTACGATCATAAAATTGAAAATGCCAAAATTCAAGGTGAAGAAAAAATCATCAACATCAATGAACAAACCAATCAAAGAATCGATGTAGCGGCTAAAGACTATGAACAAAAACTAAATGATTACCGCTCCCATCTGATAAGTACAAAAGATAAGCTAAACGATGAAGAAAGCCAGTTAAAACTAAATAATGAAATTATTCTGCATAATTTAAAACTTAATAGCGATCAAAAATTTCTAGATAGCTATCAAGCAATTGCAGATAATAATCGCCAAGTACAAACTGAAGCCAACGATAAATTAAAAACCCTAACTTACACAACTAACAGTGAATTATCTCGAGCAAAGAGTAATGCCCAGCTAGAATCATCAAAATTGGAACACCAAAACAATTTAGAATTTAATAAACGTCAAAACGAGTTTCAAATTCAGAGTGATGGACAAAGCCGCGCGCATTTAAGTGCACTCAGATCACAAGAAGATGAATTTAAACTTCAATTAAAAAATAGTTCAAACGATCAAAAAAGAATTATCGATGAGACATCTCGTATTCAAAATGATCGTCTAGGATACCTAGAAAAATTCCATCAAAGCTTAATGCTGCAAAAAGAATCAGACTTTAAAGTGAAATATCAAAATATTGTAAAACAACACGAAGAAGTTTTAAAAGACATCCAAAAGAAATTTGAAGAGGAAGTGAGACATCTTCAAAATTCAACGTCCGAACAAAAACAAACAATAAATGAAAAATCTCAAGACGATTTCTATCGAATAAAGACCATACAACCACGTATCGTTGATCAAGACAAACACATGATCTTTGAATTAGATGTTCCAAAACACGAATGGGAAAACGTTCATCTTTCGGCCCAAGGAAGAAACATTAAAATGACCATTGGAAGAAAATACAGTGATGAAGCAACTGATGATGCTGGTTCACGTAATAAATCTTCAAGAAGTGAATTATTTAGTAAAGAATTTACCGTTAAAGATCTTTTGAATCCTAAAACAATGACTCAAACTTACGCTAACGGTATATTGAAATTTAAAATAGACAAACTTTAATTACTCCACTTCATCCTGAAATGCACCTTTTGAAGGTTTCGAATCAATTTGATGATAATGCACTTTTTCTACTTGAACGATATCTTTTAGTTCATCGGCCATTGAGCGCATTTTTTTTGGATGAGTAAAGACATAAAAATCGATGTGGCGACGATTATTTGTTTTATCAACAATCTCCTCATGGAGTTCATCAATTCTATCAGTGGTATTAAAAATAATTTCTTTTACAAAATTTTTAATGTCCCCTTGGCATAAAATTTCTACATGAAAATATTTGAAATTTTTAGTGGCTTCAATTCCTTGGTAAATAGGACCAAGTAATCGTAAAACAGATAAAATGGTTAATGTAAAAATGGTAGCGATAACAGGATAACCAAACCCAATGGTCACACCAATAGCGGCAACGACCCAAATGGTTGCAGCCGTCGTTAATCCAACCACGTTTCCTTTATCGCGAAAAATGGCACCGGCCCCAAGAAAACCTATCCCTGATACTATCTGAGCGGAGATTCTAGAAGGATCTATTCCACCACCCAGCTCACGTTGCATAACCATGGAAATGGCAGTGTATAAAGTTGCACCAATACAAATAAGCACGTTGGTCTTAATCCCGGCATTCTTCATTTTTTGTTCGCGATCATATCCGACTATTCCACCTAGAATTAATCCCGTCACAATCTCGATTCCTAATCCAAAATACAGATCGACTTCACCAAGATGTTCAATCATTATTGTTTGCATGCTCATTCCTAACTTAAGACAAAAATTAAAGACAATTTAAACTTTCAAGCCCTTCAAATTTAGGGCAAAATAGAAACCAAGTTTTATTATGGCCAATTCAGGGCCTTTGGGTCAACTAAATAGAGAAAGCGTTGTATGAAAAGACCACATCTTGTTCACTTTCTGGCCATCATTACCGACGAATCGCTTTCGATTAAAGCCTCCATTACAATGCGTGAAAATGTTCTCGCTCAACCCATCGACATCCCAGAGATCCCCACTCCAAAATTTCCCATACAAGCACTAAGACTTCTCAATGCCTATCAGTTCACTATGAAAATAGTGGGCCTTTCTCGTGACTTGAAAGAAGTTTATAAAAAATCTTTTGAATCTGATTCTTTTGGAAATTTTTATTTCAAAATTCCACTAACTAAAGAGCGCGAAGATATAGAGATTCTGCAGCTATATGAAGTAAAAAGAAAGCCAGGTCTTGAACAGCATTTAGGAACTTATATTCCTTTAAAAATTAAAGGGCATAAAAAAATTGTCATTTGTGATTTCGACAAAACCTTAGTCGATACAAAATATTCGACCACCAAAGAAGTTTATCATTCACTCACCAGACCTATTGAACATTTCCCTACGGTTTCAAGCTCTGTGCATATTTTGCATAATTATATAAAGAATGGTTTTCATCCCTTTATCCTCTCTGCTTCACCTCATTTTTATGAAGATGCCATGCGAGATTGGTTGTATAAAAATAATATCTTTACCGCTGGGCTTTTTTTAAAAGATTACCGCCATTTTTTTAGTTTTCTCGATGGGGAATTATTAGCAAAAGATTTAAAAATTCAAGGCCTATATAAATTAAATCAACTTTTAGATATTCTCTTAATGACTGGCGTTCCAGATGAACTAGTGCTTATGGGCGATAATTTTGAGTCTGATCCCTCGATTTATTTGACGTTGGTAAAGATGTTTCTAGATGATCAAGACCCTTGGGTTACTTGGAACGCCATCAAAGAAAAAGATATTTTTCAATTGAAAAAAAATCAAAATGGACAGCTGTTAAATAAAATTTACCAACTTGATAATATTATCAATCGCAAAAAAAAATATTCAGAAAAACCAACGAATTTACAAATTAAAATTTTTATCAGAAAACGATTTAAAGATGATACTTTGACGATTCCTCTAGATTTAGAAAAGTATAAAGACCATATAAAGCTCTACGAGGGACTTTATCGTGATCAATTCGATAAATTAATGAGTAGTGATAATAAAGAATTTTAAAAACTGGCCATTATGTTTGGCGCCATTGTTAAAATAAAGCCGATACTCAAATACAAACCGACTTTATGAAATTTGGCACTTCGCTCGGGATTACTCATCAGCGTTTTTGTCATCGGTAATGACTGAAAATCAAATTTAATAATTTCCAGATAGACTCTAAATCCCGCTAAAGCGACTAAAAAGATTTGTAACCCCATATTGCTTGGATCGTTAATTAAATCTAGAATATTCATAGTTATTCCTCGTGATAAAAGTGAAAGCAGCATGAAAACTGGTCCATTAAAAAACAAAAACCCATCTTCAAACTCAGAGGCAACTTTGCCCATCGTTCACCTTATCGGGGATCCAGAAGAAAACTATTACCAATTAGGGTTAAAAGATCGTGAACTTGGCAAAAAACTCCACCATGACTCTTTAACTTTATTAAAATCAAACTCCGTTATCATCGATAAGTTTTTAAAAATAGGTTTAAAAGAATATTTGAAACGCACGCTCTTTCAAAACCCCAACAAATATCCTCGGTTAAAGGCTTACGCCGACGGAATGGGTTTAGATTTTCATGATGTGGCCCAAGTACTCATGATGCCAGAACTCACCAGTGCGATGCCTCAGTGGCTACCGAAGCTTAGACCAGAGCTTTTAGGTTGCTCTAGCCTCATGCATTTAAATGACCGCAAAGAAGTTATTCACCATCGAATCTTAGATTTTCCCCTTAAGGGAAGTTATGATCTCAGTGAGCGCGCGGTCCTCTATGAATTTAAAAACTCTGTTCGCATTTTAGGATTTGGAAGTATTGGTATGCCCTATCCTTCTATTTCTTTAACGACTGATGAAGGTTTGAGCCTCGCTCTTCATCAGAAGTTTAGTCCCGTTATGAATAATGAAGGCATGCCTATTTTTGAACTAGTTGAAAAGTTGGCACAATATGTGAAGAAGTCTGAAGATGTCATTCCGTTTTTAAATGAACATCATAGTTTTACAACGTGGTGTCTGAATATGGCCTTTAAAAATGGAGATGTCATAAGTGTAGATGTGGCCGGCAAAGATTATTTTTTAGAAAAATTTCATTTAGATGATCAATCATTTTTGTATTTCAATAATAAATTACTCGATCAAAGTTTGGTCCAAAAAGAAATTCTCCCTTATGGTTTTCATCATTATAATGACATGAGAGAAGAATCCGCCCATCAAAAAATTGAAGTCATGAAAAAAATAGCAATCTCAGATAGAACAGAAGAAGAGATTTTAAAAATACTCACAACTCCTAAAGCTCTCATCACACAAAAAAATAAAAAAAATCCAACTCCATGGCTGCTCGATACAATTACGCCCTCAAGCTTACAAGTCATGAGCTTTAATCTGGCCAATCATAGCTCACTTTATTTGGCGGGCAATGCTCCAAAAACGTTCAATCACAATATATTAAAAATAACTGAACAATTTAGAAATCCTCAGACAAAGCTTATAAAAATCAAGGGGAAAACTGATCCCGAATATCATGCCGGCTTAGAAGAGTTTATGAATGCACAGAAATCCCTTGATCATCATTTATACTCTGAAGCCTATCACGCCCTTCAAATGAGTATGGATCATTTTAGCCATTCTAGTGACAAACAATTTGCCACAGTGGTTAGGTTTTTCTTTGTGGTTTTACAATTTTTAAATGACGATCATAAAAAAGTGAGAACTTATTTAAGAGAAGAACTAAACAACATGAGCGGTCTTTTACCAAAACACTTAGAAGATCATCGTTTGCTATTTATTGCTCGAATAAATTACTTTCTTGATGGAACTTTTGGGATTGAAGAAGATCAAATAGATCACCCTCAATTAAAAAAGATCTTAAATCAAGAAGCTAAAATTCCAAAATTATTTTACTGGAGCATGCTCAAAAATATGACGACCTTGCGTTTTGATATTGTCGACATTATCTACCTGCATTCGGTTTCTTGAATTGGGCCTTAGAGTTTAAATCATAAACCATTTGTTCTAATGATTTTAAACTTTCTCGTAAACTTGAGTTTTCTTTTCGCAATACACGCAACTCTTCATTGATACGAGTGTCTTCATTTTTAAGTAAGATAATTTCATTTAAATTTTCATTTTTAGGGGAACTACTCGCAGAGCTCACTGCTTGAACGGTGGTGTTTTCTTCTATTTTAGCTGGAGTTTTAAGCGAATTTAGGCTTTCTTTTAGAGTGGCCATCTCTTTATTCATGACCTCAATTTTGGCACGCAATTCTTCTAATTTTAAGAGACGATCATTTTGTGAACTTAAACTAGACTTCAATGAATCAAGCTTAGAATCTAAGCCTTGAATTTGTTTTTCTGACTCCTTAATCCTTTCAAGGCGATTAAGTCCATTTGGATTATTAGCATCGTCGTAAGTAATCTCTGCAGATACGTCATTGTAAGTCAATAAATTGAACAAAATTAAAGAAAAATTTACTAATCTGCGCATTCTTCATTCTCCGAATGAGTTAAACTAATGTAAAAAATAACATTTTTTAATAAATTTACCCTAGATAACTAAATCCTGACTAACCAAATCTGACTTTTTATGTTAAGGTTCCGAAACTTTGATCGAACTAACTGTTTGAATTCTATAAAAGGAGTAACTATGAAGTTATTTAGACGTTCTTTAACGGCTCTTTTGGCCCTAACACTAAGCATTGTTCCCGCTATTGCTGAAGATAAATTAGGTTCTGAAGACAATCCAATTAAAATTTTCTTCACTCCTTCTGTAGATGCTTCTACGATCACAAAAAACTCAAGTGACTTCATTAAATATATGGAAAAAGAAACTGGTTTATACTTTAAATCAGCTGTTCCTTCTAACTACATTGCCGTTGTAGAAGCTTTTGG
>JAKLJM010000138.1 GCA_023151145.1 Bacteriovoracaceae bacterium
GCGAAACAACTTGAAGTTTTCAAAGAAGGGATCCATCGTCCATATGGAATGTGTTTAGTAACAGGGCCAACCGGTTCAGGAAAAACCACCACATTGTATTCAGCTTTAGCTGACTTAAATACAATTGATTCCAATATTTCTACAGCAGAAGATCCAGTCGAGTTTAACTTAGAAGGTATTAACCAAGTTAACGTTAGAAAAGATATTGGGCTAACCTTTGCTTCTGCACTTAAAGCTTTTCTTCGACAAGATCCAGATATCATCATGGTGGGAGAGATTCGAGACCGCGAAGTTGGTGAAATTGCTGTCGAGGCAGCACTGACAGGTCACTTAGTTTTATCAACCCTGCACACCAATGATGCTCCAAGTACAATTACCAGATTAATCAATATGGGGATTGAACCCTTCCTTGTTGTTGCAGCTTTAAACGTTGTTGTTGCTCAAAGACTTTGCCGTAGAATTTGTAAAGATTGTAAAGAGATCGACACATCAACATCCAAAGAACAATTAATTTCTTGTGGAATTTCTCCCACATCAGCGGAGAAAGTATCTGTCTATCGTGGCAAGGGTTGCAATACTTGTAATGGAACTGGTTATAAAGGTCGTGTGGCCATTTATGAAGTTCTGGAGGTGACTGCAGGAGTAAAAGAGATTTTACTTCGTCATGGTTCATCTGATGAAATTAAAAAACAAGCCATCAAAGATGGAATGAAGACACTTAGAATGTGTGCCTTAACAAAAGTAGCTCAAGGATTAACAACTCTTGATGAAGCGGTTTCAAACTCAGCTTCTGATAAGATGTAGGTAGGATGTATCTATGATGAATGATGATAAAACAGGTCGGACCAATGCCGGTACTCTCGCTGGTGGAGTTGGGGAATCAATTAAGATTCAACAATTATTTAAGTTGATGGTAGAAAATAATGCCTCAGACTTACACTTAACAGCTGGAACATCTCCCGGGATCAGGGTTCACGGTGAAATCATTCGTGTTAAAACTCCACCTTTATCTGGTGAAGATACAAAACGATTGATCTATCAAATTCTCTCAGAAGATCAAAAAAATGAATTTGAAAAAAAATTAGAATTAGATTTTTCATTCGGTATTAAAGGACTGGCGCGTTTTCGTGCCAATGTCTTTAATTCAAAGGGTGCGGTCGCTGCCGTTTTCAGGATTATTCCAAGTATTATTCCAGATTTTAAATCCCTTGGACTGCCTAATACATTATTAAAAATGACTGATGCTTCAAACGGTTTAATTCTGGTCACAGGACCAACAGGATCAGGTAAGTCAACGACGTTAGCTGCTCTCTTAGATTATTTAAATCAAAATGAAGCAGGTCACATCATTACGCTGGAAGATCCCGTCGAATTTGTGCACGCTCATAAAAGTTGTCTAGTGAATCAGCGTGAGATTGGTTCAGATTCATTAAGTTTTAGTAGTGCGCTAAAATCTCTTTTGCGACAAGATCCAGATATCGTGTTGGTGGGAGAGCTTCGTGACGTCGAAACTATCGAGGCTGCCTTAACAATTGCCGAAACAGGACATTTAGTTTTTGGAACACTACACACTAACTCGTGTGTGCAAACCATAAATCGTATTATAAACGTTTTTCCTTCTCATCAACAGGGACAAGTAAGAACGTTATTATCTTTCGTGTTACAAGGAATTGTGGCCCAACAGCTGATTAAAAAAAGCTGGGAAAAAGGAAGAGTTGCTGCAATGGAAATTTTAGTTCCGACACCGGGGATTAGAAATTTAATTCGTGAAGATAAAGTGCACCAAATTTATTCACAGATGCAGATTGGACAAGATAAAACCGGTATGCAAACGATGAATCAAGCATTGAAAAAATTTATTGATAGTGGTGCCATTAGTGCTGAAGTTGGATTAGGATATTCTTCTGCACCTGAAGAGTTGGCACAACAATTAGGGATGAAAGGTAAGTAAGTTTAGGAAGAGTCTATGGCCATTTGGAGATATGAAGGAATTGATAAGTTAGGAAAAAAAACACTTGGTCAAGTTGATGCAAGTGACGAGAGAGATGCGCGCAAGCAACTTCGTCTTCAAGGTATTCGAATCAAATTACTTACTCCTCCATCAATATTAGAATTTGATCTCGGTCAATGGCTGGTTGATAAGGGATTAGCAAAATCATTTGGAACTAAAGAGCTGATGAATTTCACTAAACAGCTTTCAACAATGATTTCCGCTGGGGTTCCGATCTTACAATCTTTAGAGATTTTATTTCGAGCAGAAAAAAATCCAACTCTTAAAATAGCCATTAAAAAAATTGCTCAAGACGTTGGTGAAGGTAAAACAATTGCTGAAGCCATGATGAATCAAAAAGGCTTTGATAAGCTTTATTGTAATTTAGTAAAGGCCGGAGAAGCTGGAGGTATTTTAGATAGCATTCTAAAAAAACTAGCCACTCAAATGGAAAAAATTGAAAAAACTAAAAGCCAAATTAAGTCTGCGATGATGTATCCCATCATCGTTACGTTGGTTGGGATCGGGGTTATTTGGGGGATGATGGTTTTCGTTGTTCCACAATTTACCGGCATGTTAAAAGATACCGGACAAGAGTTACCGTTCATTACACAATTTGTTATCGATGTATCTAATTTTTTAGGAAGCTATTCTCTTATAATGGTTCCAGGATTTTTTGTTCTACTGGTTTTCTTGGTGAGTTATATCAAAACCCCATCTGGAAAAATTATGTGGGATAATTTCTCTATGCGAATGCCTATGTTTGGCCAAGTTGTTGTGAAAGGTAACCTCGCATCTTTTGCCAGCACACTTGCAACACTTTTAGGTGCTGGGGTCTCCTTAATTGATGCGCTAGAAGTAACAATTGAAACATTAGATAATTCAGTTATTTCAAAAGACTTAAAAGAAGTACGCCGAAAAGTAATGGAAGGAAAGACGCTCACAGAGCCTCTTCAACAAATTGATTATTTTCCAGAGTTAATTACTCAAATGATTCGAGTGGGAGAACAAACTGGTCAGATCGATCAAATGCTTCAAAAAGTATCAGAAGTTTTTGAAGATGAAGTAAACGATTTGATTGGTGGATTAACCAAAATGATCGAACCTCTCATTATTGTTGTCTTGGGGGGAATTATCGCGGTTATCCTAGTGGCGATGTATCTTCCAATGTTTATGTCGGCCGGCGGATCAGAATAAGTGACTGACAATTAAAGTTGGCGATTATTAGAACTAAGGAAAATGTTTTTACTTGGAGCTTTTTCTGGTTGGTATATAATTTAAATATGTTAACTGGTTTTATTGTTAAAAATTAAAGAGTTTAGGTAAGTATACGTTTGTCGCATATAATTTTGATACCAATGGTTTAAAGGTGAAAATCTTAATTTTTTATCAATAAATCATAGATACCAAATCTTAACTTTGGTTTTATTATGGAGGTTTTATGGTTAGTTTAAAGGAAAAGGGCTTTACCCTAGTAGAGCTAATGGTCGTTGTTGCCATTATCGGTATTCTTTCTGCAGTAGCGATTCCCAATTTCAAAAAGTATCAAGCAAAGTCTAAAACGACTGAAGCAAAAATGCAGTTGGCTTCAATTTATTCTTATGAGCTTACAGCAGCTTCTGACTACGATACATTCGCGAGCTGTTTAGGTGACTTAGGGTACGATCCAGCACCAAAAGGTTATTATGTTGTTGGTTTTAACGTTGCTTTCCAAGGTGACTTAGCTTCAACAAATGGTCTTCCAACTTGTAGTGCTAACCAAGTTGTTGCTGTTGGTTCATCTTTTTTCTCACCATCAGTGACAGTTAGATCGTATAACACAACTCCTTCAAATGCTAACTTGATTGGTACTGCTGGTACGCAGTCGACATTTACTGCGGCGGCTGCAGGGAATCTAGACGGTTCTGCGATTGATAGATGGACAATTAATCATCAGAAAAACTTACTGCAAACTGCAGTTGGATACTAAAAAAATGGGGCCCTTCTTAGGGCCCTTTTTTATTTCTGGAATAATTGATTCCAGATCCAAAAACATTATCTAAAACATTTGTCTCTTCTAAATTCTTTCTAGAAAAACTTAATTTGGAAAATTCTGCGGTATTAGATTGGAAAAGCTCTTCATCCCAATAATTTTTGGGTGCAGTTTTTTTAATTATTGAAACTCTTTTTTGACATTTAGAATTGTTCTCTGTGGGACAAGTCGCTAAGTAAAGGGCAAAAAAACGCATGCTAAATCGAGGCATGGGAAGCTTAAATGATTCTTCAACTTTTTGCATCGCCCTTTCCATATTGTCGAGAAATCGTTTTGAACCGGGAGGATATGTTAAGGCATAAAAACTATGAGCGTAGAATCCATTTTTTGACCATTCATAAAGTAAGTTTTGTTTTACCTTTGGGGCAATTTTTTTTGAGTCAAATAAAGCGAGTGGAAGGACGAAAGGAAGTTCCTTATAAAGAGGAGCAATTTTAAAAAGAGCGTAAAATTCTTGGAAGGCTTCATCGGATCTTCCTCTGTTAAGTAATGTATTCGCCAGCGCATATTGGCTAAACAACGTCACTTCTTTGGAATAGGCATATTGAGCAAGTTTTAAATCATCTTTATAAAGTTGTGAGTATTGAGTAGAGAAATAAAGCACTGGCACAAAAAGAATATAAAAATAATTTTTAAATGAGTATCGTGAAAAAATTAAAGTAAGAGTAGAGATAATACCAAAAAAAGAAACAATGAGATAAGAATCTAATCCAAACAATTTTACGTTTCTTATAATAATGAGAGAAATAGGAAACATGAACCACGAAAAACTTATCAGCATAAGTTTGGGGCCAATTTGTTTTAATGCCCACCAAAAGAAAATGGGTAATGAAAGAAGGCCGATAATATTTCGTACACTACCGGGATCATGTTCAACAGGCATGGCCAGGGTAAAGTCAAAAGATTGATAAAAAAAGCGCCCAAGAGTTAGAAGTCTATATTGCCAAATATGCTCTGGAACAAAGTCGACAGCTCCCTGACTCATAATGGGATAAAATTTGTAATAGAAAATATAGTTGGCAACAGCAGCTAAAACAGAGAACAACCCCAAAATTACCCAAAGCCAGAAGCTTTTTTTAATCATGTCAAAAAGGTTGTTTTTATATTTCAGCAGAAAGTAAAAGATAAAAACAAAAGCAGGATAAAAAATTGTTATTGGCTGTGAAAAAACAGAAAGCAGATAAAAAAGACTTATAAGCGCAATTTTCTTTTTATCTAGCTGTGAATTCAAATAAGCATCTAATAAATGATAAAAAGAAAGAAGAATAAATAAACATGCAAGGATGTGTTTTCTATTTGCCACCCAGAATGGACCTATTTGCATTGCAGGAAAAACTAAATATAAAAGAATAAAAAAAGACGCCCATTTATAGGCATCAGGAAATGAACGATTCTCTATCGAGCTAAAAATTAACTGTAATTTTCTAAGGCAAAAGAAACCATAAACACCAATTAAGCCCCAGAGTAAAAAGTTGATGATGTGATGATTCCAAAAACTTAAATGTTTAATCAAAAATAAATCGAATAAGTAAGTGAAGTCTCTGACAGGTTGAATATCCCATATTTCGTAATTTAAATATGTGTCTATATAAGCAGACAAAGACGTTATGTTTTTTAAGGGATCAAGCAAGATCGGATCATCATATTTTATAGTGGTGAAAGTTGTTAAAAAGGGAAGTGTGCTATAAACATAAACCAAAATAATGAAAAAAGTTAAAAACCAAAAAAGCTTTTGTTGGTTTATGGAATTATTGTTCATTAATTATTCTTCCGTAAAATTCTAAATGGAATCCAACTTTCTCTCGCGACATACTTCCCTTTTTCTAAAAAGTAGGGATTACCGGAAAAATCATTATACTCACAATTGGAGAGTTTATTATTTAAACAAGTTAAATCAATCTCAGCCTTAATGGCATAAAGAGATTGACGGTAGCGCCTTTCAAAAGCGGGATTATGTTTGTGCTTATGATAAAGTTCAAATATTAAACTGAATGCATCTTGCAAGGATCCATTTTCACTAACCAGACGACCTGTAAGCGAAAGTATATGCGGTGGAGTTTGTGGGAACTCGCGCAATCTAGAATATAGAAACACGGCCTTGTTCAAATCATTAAGTTCAAAGTAATAATGGAAACCAGCATTTAAGATAAGTTCATAGTCATTCGGATAAAAGATTAGGCCTTTATCGTAAATGGCTTTCGCACCCAAATCGTCATCTTTGATGATAGAAAGATAGGGACCACCAAAAGCATAGTTTTCATAAA